>NZ_JBDIVG010000032.1:0-52037 GCF_039631275.1 Janibacter sp. LM | reverse complement strand
GAACACCGATCACACCCGGCCGTTCACCACGAACCGCGAAGAGCCACTTAAGCCTCCACTTTCGTCCCGAGATCGGTCGATCCAGCCCGAGACGCTTCCACGCAGGAACGCGAAAACCGTTGGAAACACAGGGAATCCGAGCCCCAGCAGTACCCAGCCGAGGAGCCCCGCAGGGAAACAGGTGGTTGAGGGTTCGAGTCCCTTCGCCAGCTCAACGCCGGTCTGGGTCCCACGTTCGAGTGGGTGGTGCGAGGAGCGCCGGCGACGAAGCCTCGAGACCCCCTTCGGCCGCGCCCGCTCTCCCGATCACTCGGAACCAGGCAACGTCCACAGAGACGCGGGCGGTGCGCGCCCCGTCCACAGACGTGCGCCTCGGCAGTGCGGTCTTCGCTCCAGGGCGCAGTCTGGTCACAGCGAAGTGCGGCGAGCCGTCTACCTCGCTTGTCTTGAGTTGTCTACGAGACTGGACGTATGCTCATGAAACGCAGAGATGTCTTCAAAGCA
This sequence comes from Janibacter sp. LM, assembly GCF_039631275.1. Lineage (NCBI taxonomy): Bacteria > Bacillati > Actinomycetota > Actinomycetes > Micrococcales > Intrasporangiaceae > Janibacter > Janibacter sp. LM. The sequence goes on along the minus strand of NZ_JBDIVG010000032.1, from coordinate 51,533 downwards.
CTCCGCGCTGAAGCTCGCCGACTGGGGTGCCTCTGCAGATCAGTGAGGGTGGCGGTCACACGCGAGTAGCGATCGGCGGGCGTTCGAGTGTCGTGCCTCGCCACGCGGAGATCAACGAGATGGCAGCGAAGGCGATCCTCAAGCAGATGGGAGTCCGGCGGTGAAGGTCACGGCCGAAGTCGTCCGTTCGGGGCATTGGTGGGCGATCGAGGTGCCCCAGGTTCCCGGTGTCTTCACACAAGCCAAGCGTCTCGACCAGGTGGCCGGCGTCGTGGCCGACGCGGTGGCGACCATGACCGGAGTCGACGCGGACGAGGTCGAGGTGAGCCTCAGCGCTGCCCTTCGCCCCGAGATCCAACGCGACATCGATGAAGCCATCCGGCTGCGCCATGAGGCGGAAGCTGCGCGAGCATCGGCCACTGAGCAGCTCGCCCGCGCAGTCGGCGATGTCCTGGGGGAAGGGTTGACGGTGCGCGATGCCGCGATCCTGTTGCAGATCTCGCCGCAGCGTGTCTCGCAGGTGGCGCGTACCTGACCGTCAGTCGCGCTTGGCCAGCCACGTGTCGATCGAGTCCTTGAGCGCGGTCTCCTGCTCACCCACCAGCACGACGCCCGCGTCTCCCGACGACGAGGTCAGGGTGACTCCCTTCGTCGGACCGTCGGCCCCGATGATCACGTCCACCTCACCGCGTTCGACCGCGGCGGAGAGGGCGTCGAGCTCGCCGACCTGCCAGCTGGGGTGGGCGCCGATCGAGTCCGCGTAGTCGGTGACGAGCGCAGCGGCGGGACCGCTGACGTCGCCCCCCTCGTCCGGGACGGCCGTGGGCGGGTTGTCGACGACGCCGACGTTGAGGATCCCCGTGCTCTCCGCGCGGGAGAGGGCCGAGCCGGGCTCCGAGCAGCCGACGAGCAGCAGCGGCAGCAGCAGGATCCCCAGGAGTCGTCGCACGGGACCCATGATGCCTGCATACGATGAGCGCCATGCGCCTGTCGACCCGTGAGTGGCTCTCGGCGCACGGCCACGTCCACGAGGACTTCGACGCGGGCGACCTCGCCACCCGGCTCACCGAGCGCGTCAGCGTCGTCATCCCCGCCCGCAACGAGGCCGCCACCGTCGGCGAGGTCGTCGCCGGCCTGCGCCGCGAGCTCGTCGAGCGCGTGCCGCTCGTCGGCGAGCTCGTCGTCATCGACTCCGACTCCACCGACGCGACCGCGGCGATCGCCGCCGACGCCGGCGCGACCGTCCACCGCTCCGCCGACATCGCACCGCACCTCGGCACCCACCCCGGCAAGGGCGAGGCGCTGTGGAAGTCGCTCTTCGTCACCACCGGCGAGCTGCTCGTCTTCGTCGACGCCGACCTCACGGAGTGGGGGCCGCACTTCGTCACCGGGCTCGTCGGCGCCCTGACCGCCGACCCCGGGACCGTGCTCGTCAAGGGCTGGTACGACCGGGTCATGGATGTCCCGGGCAGCGCGCCCAGCACCGAGGGCGGCCGCGTCACCGAGCTCGTCGCGCGCCCCGTGCTCGACCTGTGGTGGCCCGAGCTCGCCGGCGTCGTCCAGCCGCTCGCGGGGGAGTGGGCCGCGCGGCGCTCCTTCATGGAGACGCTCACGGTGCCCACGGGCTACGGGGTCGAGATCGCCTCGCTGCTCGACGCCCTTCGCGGGCACGGCCTCGACGGCATCGCCCAGGTCGACCTCGGCGCCCGCGCCCACCGTCACCAGCGCGACCACGACCTCGCCGTCATGGCCGCGGAGCTGCTCGCCGTCGTCCACGCCCGGTACGACGGCGAGCCGGTCCCGGTGACCGTCGCGGCGGACGAGCTCGAGCAGTACACGCGCGAAGGGGGATGGCGCACCCGCCCCGTCCCGCTCGCCCAGCGCCCGCCCGCGATCGACCAGCCGGGCTACCCGGGAGGGACCCGATGAGGCTCGGCCGACACACCTTCGCCGACGACGCGATGCTCGTCATGGCGATCGTCAACCGCACGCCCGACTCCTTCTACGACAAGGGCGCGACCTTCGCCGAGGACACGGCGATGGCGCGCGTCGACCTCGTCGTCGAGCAGGGCGCCGAGATCGTCGACATCGGCGGCGTCAAGGCCGCACCCGGTGGCGACGTCGACGTCGCCGAGGAGATCGACCGCGTGTCCGGCTTCGTCGCGCGGGTCCGTGCGGCCCATCCGCAGCTCGTGATCTCGGTGGACACCTGGCGCGCGGAGGTCGGCGAATCCGTCTGTGCCGCAGGCGCGGACGTCCTCAACGACGCGTGGGGCGGGGCCGACCCGGCGCTCGTCGACGTCGCCGCGCGCCACGACGTCGGCATCATCTGCACGCACACCGGCGGGGCCGAGCCGCGGACGCGCCCCTTCCGCACCGGCTTCGAGCGGGACGTAGTCGAGGACGTGCTCGACGCGGTGCTCGGGTACGCCGAGCGCGCCCGCGCCGCGGGCGTCGCGGCCGAGTCGATCGTCATCGACCCGGCGCACGACTTCGGCAAGAACACCCACCACACCCTCGAGGTGACCCGCCGGCTCGACGAGATGGTCGACACCGGCTGGCCGGTGCTCGTCTCGTTGTCCAACAAGGACTTCGTCGGCGAGACGCTCGACCGCCCGGTCGACCAGCGCCTCGTCGGCACCCTCGCGACGACCGCCGTCTCGGCGTGGCTCGGTGCGCGGATCTACCGGGTGCACGAGGTCGCGGAGACCCGCCAGGTGCTCGACATGGTTGCCACGCTGCGCGGAGAGCGACCGCCTGCCCGGACGATGCGGGGGTTGGCATGAGTGCCGCCGTCGTCGTCGCCGTCGTCGTGCCGGCCGCCCCGGCGCTGCTGCCCGGGCTCGGGGGGAGCGCCGACCCCCTGGGGGGCCTACGTGCCCGTGCGGCAGCCCTCGTCGCCGAGACCGTGCGCGCGAAGGGGGCCGACCGTCTCGTCGTCATCGGTTCGGGGCGGACCACCCGCGCCTGGCCCGTCGACGCGCCCTCCGGTGCAGCGCGGTTCACGACCGGTCGGGTGCCCGAGGACGCGCTGCCGACGGACCTCGAGATCGGTCGGGCCCTCGCCCCCTCTGGAGGGGGCGAGCTGCTCCTGCTGTCCGTCGCCGCTGATGCCTCTGCCGAGGACTGCGCCGCCGTCGGCGGCGATCTCGCTGCCGGACCCGACGCCGTCCTCGTGGTCGTCGCCGACGGGCCCGCCACCCTCACCGACAAGGCGCCGGGCCACCTCCAGCCGGACGCAGCCCCCTTCGCCACCGGGCTGGCCGAGGCGCTGGGGTCCGCGGACGTGGCCGCGCTCGCTGCCCTCGACCCCGTGACCTGTGACCGGTTGTGGATGCGCGGGCGTCCGGCCCTGCAGGTCCTCGCCGCAGCCGCGTCCGGACTGCGCGGTGAGCTCGTCGCGGACGAGGCGCCCTTCGGTGTGCAGTACCTGCTGGCCCGCTGGACCTGAGCCCGGCGTCGTCGTGCGCACCCGGCTGACCGGAGAAGGGCAACCGGGCGCGCACCACGACGTCAGGTGGCGCTAACGCCGTCGGGCGACCCGCTCCAGCGCGTGCGCGGCCTGCTCGGGCGTCGCGCCGAGCGCGGCAGCCCGGTCGAGGAAGGCCCCGGCCGCCGCCTCGAGCCGAGCCCGGCCCTCGGCGCCAGCAGCCTCGGGCCGCGCGGCGACGCGCGTGCCGGCCCCGCGTGCGGTCGTCACGAGCCCCGTGGCCTCGAGCTCCTTGTAGGCGCGGGCGACCGTGCCGGTCGCGAGACCGAGGTCGCTCGCGAGCTGCCGGACCGCGGGGAGGCGCTCGCCCGGGGGCAGCCGACCGGACTCGATGAGGGCGGTCAGCTGCAGCCGCACCTGCTCGAAGGGCGGCTCGCGTGCCGCCGGGTCGATCGTGAGGAGCTCGCGCACCGTTCCATCCTCCCAGCCAGGGCGCGGATCACCAGTGGGTCACGGGCGGCGGCCGACGCGCTCGAGCGCCTGCACGGCCTGCTGCCGCGTGGCCCCGAGGCCGCGGGCCCGGGCGAGGTAGGACTCGGCGGCGTCCTCCAGCAGGGACAGCGCCGCGCGCGAGGTCGGCGCCGGCCGCGGCGCGACCCGCGTCCCACCGCCGCGGCGCGTCGTGACGAGACCCGAGCCCTCGAGCTCCTTGTAGGCGCGGGCGACCGTGCCGGTGGCGAGCCCGAGGTCGGCGGCGAGCTGCCGGACGGAGGGCAGGCGATCACCGCCCGTCAGCTGACCGGTCTCGATGAGCGTCGTCAGCTGCCGGCGCACCTGCTCGAAGGGCGGCGTCGGGTCGACGAGGTCGATCGTCACCGAGACGCTCACAGCGGCACCCCGACGGGCGTGGGCTCACCGCGCTGCGGCGGCGGGACGTCGTCGACGCGCACCCCGGGCCCGCTGCAGAGCCCGGCGAAGGCGACGACACCCACCACGGTGGCCGCCGCGGCCCCGACGAGGCTGAGCTCGGCGAGCAGGCCGTAGCCGCCCGGGGCGCAGTCCGAGGCGCGGGCGCCGATCGCCATGAGGACCAGGACGGGGGTGAGGGTCACGCACGCGACGAGCGTCAGCGACTGCAGCACGCCGGCGATCGACCAGCGGCGCAGCTCCGCATCGAGCCCGACGCTCTCGGCGGCCGGGCTCGGGCGCCGCGCGACGACGACGCACGTCGCCGCGGCCACGAGGACGCTCACCGCCGTCGCGAGGGCGATCGGCAGGGCGTAGTGGCTCCCGGGCCAGGGCGTGCGGGTGTGCGTCACGCCGTCGCAGACGACGCTGATCGCCCGCCCGGCGCGACCGAGGTCGTCCGCGCTGCCGTAGAGGGTCCCGACGACCAGGGCGCCGGTGAGGGCCAGCAGTGCGCCGCTCGCGGTGATCAGCCAACCCCGCGGCACGAGGTCGCCGAGCCGCCGCGGTCGCAGGTCGGCGCTGCGGGTGACCGTCATCGGCCGACGGAAGCTCGCCTCCCCGAGCCCGATCAGCACGACGACGAGGATCCCCGCGACCGCCGGGACGACGGCCGGCGCCGTGTCGGTCCCACCCAGCCCCAGCATGGGGATGGCGACGCACGCCACGACGGCCAGGGCGAGCGCGGCCAGCCGCCAGGCACGGGCGCGCCGTGCGTAGGCCACGAGGTGGACGTGCTCGTCGACGCCGACCACGAGGGCGTGGCGTCGCGCGAGGACGGCGACGAGGACCGCTGCGACCAGCCCGAGGACGAGGGCGAAGGGGAGGACGAGAGCGCCGGCCATGACCACGCCTTTGTGTCGGTTGACTGGGACAAGTCGAGGGTGCGCCCCCTTCGCTCTTGTGTCAAGCAGCCGGTACATCGGGGGCGACGTCGCCCGCCTTCGTAGCATGTACCCGGTGACCGGGACCCGACAGCTGCACAACATCGGCCGGCGTCGCGCGTACGCCATCTGGGGCGCCGCCCTCGCCGTCTACGTCCTCGCCGTCTTCCACCGGACCTCGCTCGGGGTCGCCGGCCTGCTCGCCGCCGACCGCTTCGGCATCAACGCCAGCCAGCTCGCGACCTTCACCGTCCTGCAGCTCGCGGTCTACGCCGCCATGCAGGTGCCCGTCGGGGTGATGCTCGACCGCTTCGGCTCGCGCGCGCTGATCGTCTCCGGGCTCGTGTGCATGACCGCGGGGCAGCTGTGGTTCGCCTTCGCCGACAGCTTCGCGATGGGGCTCGGCGCGCGCGTGCTCGTCGGGGCCGGCGACGCCATGGTCTTCACCGCGGTGCTGCGCCTCGTCGCGCTGTGGTTCCTCGTGCGGCAGGCGCCGGTCATCACCCAGCTCACCGGCATGATCGGCCAGATGGGCGCGGTCGCGGCGGCCGTGCCGCTGAGCGCCGCGCTCCACGGCCTCGGCTGGACCCGCACGTACGCGCTCGCCGCCTCCCTCGGCGTGGTCCTGCTGCTCGGCGTCTTCGCCTTCGTCAAGGACTCGCCGTACGAGCGGGGCGCGGTCGAGCGGATCAAGATCCGCGCCCTTCGCCACAGCCTCACCGAGGTCTGGCGCGACCCGGGGACGCGGCTCGGGCTCTCGGTGCACTTCACCGCGCAGTTCGCGCCGACGGTCTTCGCGCTGCTGTGGGGCTACCCCTTCCTCGTCTCGGGGCAGGGGCTCAGCCCGACGATGGCCTCGACCCTGCTCACCCTCATGACCGTCGTCGCGCTCTTCGCGGGGCCGACCATCGGGCGGTGGACGAGCCGCTACCCGTACTACCGTTCCGTCGTCGCGCTCGGGGTCGTCGCCGCGATCTCGCTCGTGTGGGCGATCGTCCTCGCCATGCCCGACCGGTCGCCGCTGTGGCTGCTCGTCGTCCTCGTCGCGGTCACGGCCGTCGGTGGCCCGGGCTCGATGATCGCCTTCGACCTGGCCCGCAGCTTCCACCGCAACGACCGCCTCGGCCGGGCGTCGGGCGTGGTCAACATGGGCGGCTTCGTCGCCTCGCTCGTGACGATGGCGCTCATCGGCCTCGTCCTCGACCGGCTCGCGCCCGGTGGCCCGGAGACCTACACGCTCGACGACTTCCGCATCGCGATGAGCGTGCAGTTCCTCCTGTGGGCCTTCGGGGCGTGGATGATCTGGCGCTACCGGCAGCGCAGCCTGGCCCGCGTCGCGGACGTCCCCGGCGCGATGGACGCCCTGCGGCGCGGTGACGCCCTGCTCCCCGGGATCTCCCGGGACCACGACGACTGACGAAGGGGGTCAGAGCCCCGCGAGCAGGTTGCGCGAGATGACCAGCCGCTGGATCTGGTTGGTCCCCTCGAAGATCTGGGTCACCTTCGCCTCGCGGAAGTACCGCTCCACCGGGAAGTCCTGGGTGAAGCCGGCGCCGCCGAGGACCTGGATGGCGTCGGTCGTCACCTGCATGGCGGCGTCGGTCGCGACGAGCTTGGCCACCGCGGCCTCCTTGCCGAAGGCGCGGCCGGCGTCGCGCAGCCGCGCCGCGTGCAGGTAGGTCGCGCGGGCGCTCGTCGTGGCCGCCTCCATGTCGGCGAGGAGGAAGGCCAGGCCCTGGTTGCTCGCGATGGTCCGACCGAACTGCTCGCGCTCGGAGGCATACCTCGCCGCGACGTCCAGCGCCGACTGCGCCAGGCCGGTGGCGACGGCGGCGATCCCGAGCCGGCCGGCGTCGAGGCCGGCCAGGGCCATCGGCACCCCGCGACCCAGCTCGCCGATCTGCCGGTCCCCGGTGACGGGCACGTCCTCGAAGATCACCTCCCGCACGGTGTCGCCGTGCAGGCCCATCTTCTTCTCCGGCGCGCCGAAGGAGATGCCCTCGGCATCCGCCGGCACGATGAAGCAGCTGACACCGCGGCCGCCGTCGTCGCTCGTGCGGGCGAAGGTCGTGTAGTAGTCGGCGTGGCCCGCGTGCGAGATCCACGCCTTGCGGCCGCGGATGCGCCAGTCCTCCCCGTCGCGCGTCGCGCGGGTGGTCATCGCGCCGATGTCGGAGCCGGCGAGCGGCTCGGAGAGGGCGTAGGCGCCGAGCAGGTCGCCCGAGAGCATGTCCGGCAGCAGCGCCTGCTGCTGCTCGGGGGTGCCGAAGGTGTGCACCGCGTACGCCGTCAGCGAGTGCACCGAGACACCGACCGCGACCGAGGCCCAGGCGGTGGCGATCTCCTCGACCACCTGCAGGTAGACCTCGTAGGGCTGCCCGCCGCCACCGAGCTCCTCGGGGTAGGGCAGGGAGAGCAGCCCCGCCTGCCCGAGGGTGCGGAAGACCTCCCGCGGGAAGACCTCCTCGGTGGCCGCGCGTGCCTCGACCTCGTCGACCTGCGGTCGCAGGGTCTTGTCACAGATCGCCCGGGTGAGCTCGATGAGGTCGTCACCGAGCTCCGTGGGCATGAGCCTCGTCGCTGCCATGCGGCCCACTCTAGGAGGCGCCTACGGTGGAGGGGTGAGACCACCCTTCGCCCGTACCGCCGCGACCACCGCAGCCCTGGCGCTCGCGCTCGCCGCCTGCTCCGCCGACGAAGGGAGCGACCCGGGCGCCACGACGTCCTCGCCCTCCTCCTCGGCGGGGTCGTCGTCCACGACGAGCACGTCGTCGAGCACGACGAAGCCGGCGCCGAAGGCCAGCGTCGAGGGTGCACCCGCAGCACTGAGGCAGGCGGTCGCGAAGAAGTACGGCAGCCGCCCGCTCGACGGCAAGGCCTCCCTCGGGCGCTGGCGCGGCGAGCGGGTCGCGGTCGTCACGGCCGACGACGACGTGACGCTCGCGGTGCAGCCGCGGGGCCGCACGGGGTGGAAGGTCGTCGGCGGTTGGTGGCCGAGCCTCGGCAGCGCCGGCAGGACCGACCTCGGGGGCTCACGCCACGTCCTCGTCATCGGCTCCGACGCGCGCCCGGGTCAGGACGTGGAGCGCTCCCGGGCCGACGCGATCCAGCTCCTCGGCGTCGACGGCAAGGGTGGCGCAGGCCTCATGGGCTTCGCGCGCGACCTGTGGGTGACCATCCCCGGGCACGGGCAGGGCAAGCTCAACTCCTCGATGGTCTTCGCCGGGCCGAGCGGGCAGACCGAGTCCGTCGCGAGCATCAGCGGCATCGACGTCGACGGCTACGTCGTGACCGGGTTCGACGGCTTCGAGCGGATCGTCGACGACCTCGGCGGGCTCAACTTCGTCGCGCCGCGCGGCCTGGACTCCCACCTCACCGGCGGCCAGATCGACAAGGGCTACAACCACCTGAGTGGCAAGGAGGCGCTCGCCTGGTCGCGCGAGCGCAAGAGCCTGCCCGGCGGTGACTTCGACCGCTCGCGCAACCAGGGGCTGCTCCTGGCCTCGGCCGCGATCCAGGCGCGGCTGCGCGGGCCCGGCGCCCTGCCGCGGGCGCTCACCGTCATCGACGAGCATGCGAGCAGCGACCTGTCGGCGCAGGAGATGCTCGTCTTCACGGCCTCGTTCTACCGGGTCGACCCCACCCGGGTCGGCGGGGCCGTCGCCAAGGGGCCCACCGCCATGCAGTCGGGCCAGTCGATCGTCCGGCTCGACGGCGCGTCCCAGGCCGCCTTCCGCGACTTCCGGGACGGTCGGCTCAGCTGACGCGCGCCGGGTGCACCCGCACCTGGGTCGCCTTGAGCGAGACCCACACCCTCGCGCCGGGACGAAGGGGGAGCGCCGCCAGTGCTGCAGGGGTGATCTCGGCGCTCATCTGCGCCGGCTCGTCGAGGTGCACCCGCACCCGACCGGCATGGGCCTCGACCCGTGCGACCCGGGCCGGCCAGATGTTGCGCGGCGACCCCTCGGGCCGCTCGCGGTGCAGCGAGAGCGCGTCCGGGGTGAAGGTCACCCAGCACGGGCCGCTCACCTCGTGCGGCCCGGTGGCGATGAGCAGGGCGTCTGTCTGCGCGCCCCCGCCCGGGACCGCTTGCGCCCGAAGGAGGTTGACGCCCGCCAGGCCCGCGGTGAACGCGCTGTGCGGTCGGTCGAGGACCTCGCGGACCGGCCCGTGCTCGACCCGCTCGCCGAGCACGGTGAGGGTGTCCCGCGGGCCGTCGGCGACGGTGAGCACGTCGAGGACGTCGTGCGTGACGAGCACGACGACGAGGTCGTCGCGGGCGTGGGTCACCTCGGAGAGCACGGCCCGCATCGCCGGCGTCGCCTCGACGTCGAGTGCGGCCAGCGGTTCGTCGAGCAGGAGGGCGGCCGGCTCCGCGGCGAGCGCCCGGGCGAGCGCGACCCGCGCCGCCTGGCCGCCGGAGAGCTGCTCGGGCCGCCGGTCGGCGAGCTCGGCCATGCCCACGACGGACAGCCAGTGGTCCGCGGTGGCGCGGGACTCCCTTCGCCCTCGCCCGAGACTGCGTGGGCCGAAGGCGACGTTGTCGCGCACCCCGAGGTGCGGGAAGAGCCGCGTGGCCTGCGACATGAGGACGACCCGGCGGCGGTGCGGCGGCAGGTCGTCGAGGGGGCGTCCGTCGAGGAGGACGCGGGAGGTGTCGGGCCGGCCCAGACCGGCGACGACCGACAGGAGCGAGGACTTGCCCGAGCCGTTGGGCCCGGCCACGGCGTGCCGGCCCGCGGGCAGGTCGAGGTCGACGTCGAGCCCGCGCTCGGCCCACCGGGCGGCGACCTGGAGCCGGCTCACCGGGCGCGCCCGGTCGTGCGTGCGTAGACGGTGCCGACGATGACGGTCGCGAGGACGACGAGCACGAGCGAGAGCGCGATCGCCGCGTCCTGGTCGCTCTCGCGCTGGAGGTAGATCTCCAGCGGCAGCGTGCGGGTGCGGCCCTGCGCGGAGCCGGCGAAGGTCAGCGTCGCGCCGAACTCGCCGAGCGCCCGCGCGAAGGCGAGGACGCAGCCCGAGACGAGTCCCGGCGCGACGAGGGGGAGCGTGACGCGGCTCAGGCGCCGCCACGGCCCGGCGCCGAGGGTCGCGGCCGCCTGCTCGTGGTGGACGTCGAGCCCGCGGACGGCCCCCTCGAGCGAGAGGACGAGGAAGGGGAGCGCGACGAAGGTCTGCGCGAGGACGACCGCGGTGGTCGAGTAGGAGATCGAGATGCCTGCGGCGACGAGGTGCTCACCGAGCAGCCCACGTCGGCCGAAGGTCGTGAGCAGCGCGAGCCCCCCGACGACCGGCGGCAGGACGAGCGGCACGAGGACGAGCGCGCGCAGCACCGACTGGCCGGGCCACCGGCCGCGGGCGAGGAGCAGGGCGAGCGGCGCGCCGAGGAGGACGCAGAGCCCGGTCGCGACGGCGGCGGTGCGCAGCGAGAGCAGGAGCGCGGTGACCGACGCGTCGGAGGTGAGGAGCGGCAGGAGCGAGCCGAGGTCGACCGAGGTGATGAGCCCGAGCAGCGGGACGACGACGACGAGGACCGCGCCCGCCGCCGGCAGCCACAACCACCGAGGCAGCGTCACGGCGCGCCGAACCCCTTGTCCACCAGGACCTGCTGGCCCTCCGGCCCGGTGACGAAGTCGATGAACTCCTGGGCCTCCGCGGGTGAGGAGGCGTCGGCCAGCGCCGCGATCGGGTAGCGGCTCACGACCTCGTCCGCCCCCTTCGTCTCGACGGTCCCGACCTCGTCGCCGGCGCCGGCCGCGTCCGTGACGTAGACGACCCCGGCGTCGGCCTCGCCGGTCCTCACCTTGGTGAGCACGTCGGTCACCTTGGACTCCTCGCTGGCGGGGTCGAGGGTGAGGCCCTGCTGCTCGGTGAGCTCCTTGGTCGCGGCGCCGCAGGGGACCGGCTCGGCGCAGACGACGACGTCGAGGTCGGGCCTCGGCAGGTCGGTCAGGCCGGTGATCTCCTTCGGGTTGCCGGGCTCGGTGATGATCGTCAGGACGTTCGTCGCGAAGATCGTCGGGTCGCCCGTGACCGCGTCAGCGACCTGGTCCATGGTGGCCTCGTCGGCCGAGGCGAAGACGTCGAGCCGGGCGCCGTTGTCGATCTGCGAGGCCAGGTCGGAGGAGCCGGCGAACTGGTACTCGACGCTCACGTCCTCGTGCTCGGCCTCGTAGGCGTCCGCGATCTCCTCGAAGGGTGCGGTGAGCGAGGCGGCCGCGGCCACGCGCAGGGTGGTGCCGGAGGAGCCGGCGCCCTCGGCGGAGGTGCCGCAGGCGGGGAGCGCCAGGGCGAGGGCGGCGACGGAGGTTGCGGCGAGCAGGCGCGTCACGAGGGGGCTCCCGGGGTGCCGATGACGACATTGGTCGACTTGATGGAGGCGACCGCGACCACGCCGGGCTCCAGGCCGAGCTCGTCGGCGGCCTCGCGGGACATCAACGAGACGATGCGGAAGGGGCCGGCCTGCAGGCTGACCTGGGCCATCACCCCGTCGCGCTGCACCTCGGTGACGATGCCGCGCATGCGGTTGCGGGCCGACTCGTCACGGACCGGGCCGACCGGGGCGGGGTGCGATATCTCCTGGGCCACGCGGGCCAGGTCGGCGCCGTCGACGAGGGTGGGGCCCTCCCCCTTCGTCGCGGACAGGCGCCCGCCGTCGATCCACCGCCGCACGGTGTCGGGCGAGACCGCGAGCAGCTCGGCCGCCTCCGAGACCCGCATCTGCGCCATGATCGCGACGCTATCACCGCACCTGCGCCACCGACCCTGCATTGCCCTAGGGCAATGCAGGTCCGCGGGTCATCAGTCCTCGGGCAGGTCCGCGGGGCCGAAGGGGGTCGGCTCGCCGATCTTCGGCGTCACCGTGTCGCCGGAGGAGCGGCCGGTGAGACGGCGGTGCACCCACGGTGCCGCGTACGCGCGGGCCCAGGTGGCGGTCTCGGCGACCTGCTGGCGGCGCGGCACCGGTGGCAGGGTCTCGAGCGGCGTCGTGTGCCAGGCCGGGTCGGCGACCGGCTGGTCGAGCGCGACGAGGGCGGCATGGGCCACCCTCCGGTGCCCCTCGGTGCTCAGGTGGATCCGGTCGGTGGCCCAGAGCCGCCAGTCCCTGAGCGCCTTGAGCCCCCAGAGGTTGAGCACGTGCGCGCCGTGACGCTGGGCGATCGTGAAGACATTGGCCGAGTGCTCGCCGTGGCGGGCGCGCAGGTGGGACAGCAACCCGGCGTCCTTGGGGTCCGCCGGGGTGGCCATGAGGACGTCCGCGCCGGTGGCCCTGATCCTCGCGACGGCCCGCTCGAGCCGGTCGGCCACCTCGTCCAGGTCGACCCGGGGCCGCAGGATGTCGTTGCCCCCGCCGACGACCGAGACGAGGTCGGGACCCATCGACAGGGCCGCCTCGAGCTGGGGTCCGACGACGTCGTCGAGCTTGCGGCCGCGGATCGCGAGGTTGGCGTAGCGGAACCCGCCGTCGGGCACCCGCGTCGACAGCTCGCCCGCGAGCCGGTCCGCCCAGCCGACGTACCTGCCCTCCTGCCGCGGGTCCGCGTCGGACATCCCCTCCGAGAAGGAGTCGCCGATCGCGACATAGGTGCGCCAGCGGTGGGGGGTGTCGTTCACGTGGGGAGGCCTCCGGGTCGGCAGACGAGCAGGTGGTACGGCACGGGCATGCGTGCGTCGGCAACGGTACGCCGCTCGACGCGCAGGCCTGCGGCCTCCAGCGCCGCCACGTCCTCGTCGAGCGGCCGCAGGGTGAAGCCCTCCCGGGTGAACGGCTGTGCGCGCATCCAGTCCGGGTCGGCGACCCCGAGCACGCCGCACCCGGTCGGCGCGAGGACGCGCCGCAGCTCGCGGGCGGCGGGCGCGAGGTCGGGCACGAAGTAGATGGTGTTGAGGCTGATCCACCCGTCGAGCTGCCCGTCCGAGAAGGGCAGCGCCTGCATCGACCCCTGGTGCACGGTCAGGGTGTCCGCCGCGATCTCGTCACGGTGGCGCCGGCGGATCCGCCGCACCATCGAGCGGGAGGGGTCGACGCCGTGGACGTGGCCCCAGGGGTGCAGGTGGGCGAGCAGCAGGTCGATCCCGACCCCGCCGCCGAAGCCGATGTCGACGACCGTCTCGCTGCCGCTGAGGCCCAGCGCCGTGACCGCCTCGGTCGTCACCACCCGGTTGCCCCGGTTCAGCGCCCGTGCGGCGAGCGCGCCGAGGGGCCCGGAGGGGCCCCCAGCTGGCGGCTCACGACCCGCCACCACGCCCTGCCCACGGGGGAACCCATGGCAGCAAGGCTAGGACCGGGCCTCCCGGCGTGTACAGGTCAGGCGGGCAGGCCCCAGTCGACCGGCTCGGCGCCCTGCCGGGCGAGCAGCTCGTTGGTCCGGCTGAAGGGCCGCGAGCCGAAGAAGCCGTTGCGCGCGGACAGCGGCGAGGGGTGCGCGCTCTCGATGCGCGGCACGTCGCCGAGCGCCGGCGCCAGGCTGCGCGCGTTGCGGCCCCAGAGGATCGCGACGAGCGGGCCGCCCCGGCGCGCGAGCACCTCGATGGCCCGGTCGGTGACCCGCTCCCAGCCCTTGCCCTGGTGGCTGTTGGCCGCGCCCGGGCGCACCGTGAGGCACCGGTTGAGCAGCATGACGCCCTGCTCGGCCCATGGCGTGAGGTCGCCGTTGCCGGGCACCGGCACCCCGAGGTCGTCGACGAGCTCGCGGTGGATGTTGACCAGGGACCGGGGGAGCGGCCGCACGTCAGGGGCCACGGCGAAGGACAGCCCGATCGCGTGCCCCGGTGTGGGGTAGGGGTCCTGGCCCACGACGAGGACCTTGACCTCGTCGACCGGGATGGTGAAGGCACGCAGCACGTGCTCGCCGGCGGGCAGGTACCCGTGGCCCGCAGCGACCTCCTCGCGCAGGAAGGCGCCCATGGCGGTGATGGAGTCGGCGACCGGCGCGAGCGCATCGGCCCACGACGGGTGGACGAGGTCGGTGAGTGGTCGCGCGGTCACGGGACCAACCTAGGACGGACGCGACGGAACCCCCCGGCACAGGGGGGTCCCGTCGCGTCAGGGGTGCGGAGCGAAGGTCAGCAGGTCGCACCTGACGGCGGCACGGGCGCGCCGGCCAGGTCGTGCAGCTCGATCTTCACGGCGTGCTCGACGAGCGGCGCGAGGAACTCGGGGTGGAGGTTGGTCGGCTCGATGCGCTCACGCGCCGTCGCGACCATCGCCTCGATGCGCTCGCAGGCCACCTGCGGGTACCGCACGCACAGGTCAGCGGCCATGTTGGCCATGACGTGGTCCATGTGAGGGCTGAACATCTGCGTCTCCTTGACGTCGAAAGGTGAACACAAGGTTAACATCACATGGACGGCGCGGGGAAGCGTTTGCCTGCGCGACGCCTCGGGGCCGGGGTCGTCAACTGTTCGCCGTCACGTCGCCGACTGTGCATCTCGGACGCACCCACGGCTCGGTGCAATGGGGGACCGGGCCGTCACCCAAGGAGGACCCCATGCCGACCACCCACGAGCGCGATCGCGAGTTCGAGCGGATCGTCGACGAGCTGCACGACCGCTACGCCGGTACCTTCACGCGGGACGAGGTCGCACAGATCGTCGGCGACTCCCGCGCCCGCCTGGAGCGCACGGCGACGGTCGACACCTACCTGCCCGTCCTCGCGCAGCGCTTCGCCAGGGACCGCCTGCGCTCGATCGCGCGGTCCCGCGGCAGCGCGGAGCGGGGCACGACCCACCTGCTCTTCGTCTGCAACGGCAACGCGGGCCGCTCGCAGATGGCCGCGGCCTTCACGGAGGCGATCGGCGAAGGGAGGTACGTCGCCTCGTCCGCCGGTCTCGACCCGCTGGACGCCGTGCTGCCCGATGTGCGGGCGGCGATGCGGGAGAAGGGGATCGAGCTGCCCGAGGCCTACCCCAAGCCGATCACCGACGACGTGTTCTCCGCGGCCGACGTCGTCGTCGGTCTCGGCGTCGCCGAGAACGACCTGCCGGTGGCCCGGCACAAGGTCCTGTGGGACATCCCGCCGGTCATCGACCGCAGCCCGGCGCAGGTCCGGGCCGCACGGGACGACATCGAGGCGCGCGTGCGCGGCCTCGTGGCAGACCTCGACCTCGACGTGGGCGGCGACGCGCGCCCCTAGAGTGCCCCCGTGCACGGATTCCCTGACGACAACACCTCGCTGGCCGAGCTGGCCCAGATCGTCCTCGACTACTCCAAGGAGCGGCTCGAGCTCGACCCGGTCCCGCTCGACGGTCCGCGCACGCTCGCGCAGCTCGAGGCGACGGCCGGGCAGACGGTGACCGCCGCGGGGCTCGGTGGCCACGCCGCGATGGACCTCTTCGCCGAGGTCCTGGCGCCGGCCTGCCTGTCCGTCGACCACCCGCGTTACCTCTCCTTCATCCCGTGCGCCCCCACCGAGGCCGCCGCGATGTTCGACCTCGTCGTCGGCGCCAGCTCGATCTACGCCGGTTCCTGGCTCGAGGGCTCGGGCGCCGTGTACGCCGAGAACCAGGCGCTCCGCTGGATCTCCGACCTCATCGGCCTGCCGGCCCAGGCGGGCGGCGTCTTCGTCCCCGGCGGCACCATCGGCAACCTCTCCGCGCTCGTCGCGGCGCGCACCGAGGCCCGTCGCACGGCGGCCGAGGGGCAGCGGCCCTTCCGCGTCGCGACCACTCGCGGGGCGCACTCCTCGATCCAGTCCGCCTGCGACGTCATGGACGCCGAGCTGACGACCGTCGAGCCCGACGAGCGCGGCCGGCTTACGGGTGAGCGGCTCCGCGAGGTCCTCCTGGAGGGCGGCCCCGAGACCTACTTCGCCGTCGTCGCGACGGCGGGGACGACGAACTTCGGGATCATCGACGACCTCGCCTCGGTCGCCGAGGTGTGCCGCGAGCTCGGCATCTGGTTCCACGTCGACGGGGCGTACGGCGGGGCGGGCCTGGCCGCGCCCTCGGTCCGGCACCTCTACGCGGGGATCGAGCACTGCGACAGCTTCATCGTCGACCCCCACAAGTGGCTCTTCGCCCCCTTCGACTGCTGCGCGCTGATCTACCGCAACCCGGCCGCGGCCCGCAACGCCCACACGCAACGAGCCGGCTACCTCGACGTGCTCACCGCGGCCACCGACTGGAACCCCACCGACTACTCCGTGGGTCTGACCCGACGGGCGCGCGGGCTGCCCTTCTGGTTCTCCCTCGCGACCCACGGCACCGAGGCGTACACGACCGCGGTCGAGGGCACCCTCGACGTCGCGTCCTTCGCCGAGGCCGAGATCCACCGGCGCGAGGAGCTCGAGCTCGTCGGTGAGCGCTTCCTCTCCGTCGTCGTCTTCCGTCGCATCGGCTGGACGGCCGCGGACTACGCGGCATGGTCCGACCGCATCCTCGAGGAGGAGTTCGCCTTCGTCGTGCCGACCAACCACGAGGGCGAGACCCTGGCGCGCTTCGCGATCGTCAACCCCCAGACGACCACGGCGGACATCGCCGCGATCCTCGACTCGATGGTCTGACGGGCCCCCGCGCGAGGCGACCGCGGACCGGTCGGGGATGTGACGGGTGGGGCGAAGGGGGCGCACGTGACAGCGGGAGGGGCGGGTGTCCAGCCGACACGCCGGGGGAATGACATTCATGTGATTCGGTCGGTACAGTGCGTCGCGTGAACCTCGCCGACCAGACCGCCGCGCCGACCCCCTCGGTCCCGCTCACGGACCGCGACCGCGAGATCCTCGCCTTCGAGCGCCAGTGGTGGAAGTACGCCGGCTCCAAGGAGCAGGCGATCAAGGAGCTGTTCGACATGAGCTCCACGCGCTACTACCAGGTGCTCAACGGCCTCATCAACAACCCGGCCGCCCTCTCCGAGGACCCGATGCTCATCAAGCGGCTGCGCCGCCTGCGCGACCAGCGCCAGCGCACCCGCAGCGCCCGCCGCCTCGGCTTCGAGGCCTGAGCCGCACGGCCGCCGCGGCTGGCAGAGTGGGTGGCATGAGCGCACTCGACTGGAGCACCCCCGAGGGGCTCGCCGCGATCAAGGAGCACCTGGCCGGTCGCATCGACGGCTGGCGCGAGCCGGTCGCGTGGGCGGTCGGCATCTCGCCGGCGAGCAGCGACCCGGACTTCGAGTTCCCGCACGTGAATCTCCCCGGAGGCCGGCACGGGCTCTCGGCGGTCGTGCTCGCCTCGGTCCTGCACCACGACGGCTCGACGGCGACCCTGCCCGTCTCGACCCTCCAGCTGCAGGCCGCCGTCGAAGGGCTCGAGCCCGCCGAGGCCACGCCGGGGGAGCACCCCAACCTCGGCGCCTGGCGTGCGCTGCTCGCCGCCGCGCACGACAACCCGGCGCGGGAGCTCGTCGCGGTCTTCGTCGCCGATCTCGACGACCCGGTCTCCTCCGACGAGGACGGCCGGATGCGGGCGTCCTTCGAGCACCACCACCCCCGCACCTGACGAAGGGGGTGCGCTCCCCTTCGTCCTCGTCCCGCCGCGCGGGGTGACGTTTGCACTCTCCCGGTGAGAGTGCCAATAATGGCGTTAGCACTCTCCCGGTGAGAGTGACAATCCTTGACCGGTCAGGTGAGGGGTGTGAACGCACGGTGACGTGAGCCGCGTGGTCGCACCTCGTCCGTCGCGGGCGCCCCCGGTCATGACCCTTCGATTCGCGTGGAGGACCACCCGAATGGCAAAGCTCATTGCTTTTGACGAGGAGGCCCGTCGCGGCCTCGAGCGGGGCATGAACACCCTCGCTGACGCCGTCAAGGTCACCCTCGGCCCCAAGGGCCGCAATGTCGTCCTGGAGAAGAAGTGGGGCGCACCCACGATCACCAACGACGGCGTGTCCATCGCCAAGGAGATCGAGCTCGACGACCCCTACGAGAAGATCGGCGCCGAGCTGGTCAAGGAGGTCGCGAAGAAGACCGACGACGTCGCCGGCGACGGCACGACGACGGCCACCGTCCTCGCCCAGGCGCTCGTGCGCGAGGGCCTGCGCAATGTCGCGGCCGGCGCCAACCCGATGGCGCTCAAGCGCGGCATCGAGAAGGCCACCGCCGCCGTCAGCGAGGAGCTCCTCGCGATGGCCAAGGAGATCGAGACCAAGGAGCAGATCGCTGCCACGGCCTCCATCTCCGCTGCTGACCCGGAGATCGGCGCCAAGATCGCCGAGGCCATGGACAAGGTCGGCAAGGAAGGCGTCATCACCGTCGAGGAGAGCAACACCTTCGGTCTCGAGCTCGAGCTCACCGAGGGCATGCGCTTCGACAAGGGCTACATCTCCGGCTACTTCGTCACCGACACCGAGCGCATGGAGACCGTGCTCGAGGACCCCTACGTCCTCATCGCCAACTCCAAGATCGGCTCGATCAAGGATCTGCTGCCGCTCCTCGAGAAGGTCATGCAGGCCGGCAAGCCGCTGCTGATCATCGCCGAGGACGTCGAGGGCGAGGCGCTGTCGACGCTCGTCGTCAACAAGCTCAAGGGCACCTTCAAGTCCGTCGCCGTCAAGGCCCCGGGCTTCGGTGACCGCCGCAAGGCCATGCTCGCCGACATCGCCATCCTCACCGGTGGCCAGGTCATCTCCGAGGAGGTCGGCCTCTCCCTCGAGACCGCGGAGCTCGACCTGCTGGGTCGGGCCCGCAAGGTCGTCGTCACCAAGGACGAGACGACGATCGTCGAGGGTGCCGGCGACCAGGACCAGATCGGTGGCCGCGTGTCGCAGATCAAGGCCGAGATCGAGAACAGCGACTCCGACTACGACCGCGAGAAGCTCCAGGAGCGCCTCGCCAAGCTCGCCGGCGGCGTCGCCGTCATCCGTGCGGGTGCGGCCACCGAGGTCGAGCTCAAGGAGCGCAAGCACCGCATCGAGGACGCCGTGCGCAACGCCAAGGCGGCCGTCGAGGAGGGCATCGTCGCCGGTGGCGGCGTCGCGCTCCTGCAGGCGACCAAGGTGGCCTTCGAGAAGCTCTCGCTCGAGGGTGACGAGGCGACCGGCGCCAACATCGTGCGCGTCGCGGCCTCCGCCCCGCTCAAGCAGATCGCGACCAACGCCGGCCTCAACGGCGGCGTCGTGACCGAGAAGGTGGAGAACCTCCCCGCGGGCGAGGGCCTCAACGCGGCCACCGGCGAGTACGTCGACATGATCGCCCAGGGCATCATCGACCCCGCCAAGGTGACCCGCAGCGCGCTGCAGAACGCCGCCTCCATCGCGGCGCTCTTCCTCACCACCGAGGCCGTCGTGGCCGACAAGCCGGAGAAGGCCGCTGCGGCCATGCCCGGTGGCGACGACATGGGTGGCATGGGCGGCATGGGCTTCTGAGCCCACCGCTGCGCACGACGAAGGGCGGTCCCTCCTCACGGGGGGACCGCCCTTCGTCGTCGGCCCGGGCGGGAGGACGGGTGGGTAACCTCGGCCCATGACGTCACCGCAGGAGCTGGCGGACTCGCTGGGCCGCACCGGGTACCTCGCCGACGAGGACCTCGCGACCGTCGTCTTCCTCGCCCGGGAGATGCAGCGGCCGCTGCTGCTCGAGGGCGAGCCCGGCACCGGCAAGACCGCGCTGGCACAGGCGCTGGCGCAGATCGAGGGCGTGCCGCTCATCCGCCTGCAGTGCTACGAGGGCATCGACGCCTCGCAGGCGCTCTACGACTGGGACTTCCCGCGGCAGATCCTCCACCTGCGCACGCTCGAGGCGCTCACGGCGAGCGGGCAGCCGGACGCCGCGGCGGCCGAGCGGACGCTCTTCGACGAGCGGTTCCTGCTCGAGCGGCCCGTGCTGCAGGCCCTGCGGGGTGCTCCCGCCGTCCTGCTCGTCGACGAGGTCGACCGCGCCGACGACGAGTTCGAGGCCTTCCTGCTCGAGGTGCTCTCGTCGTGGACGGTGAGCATCCCCGAGCTCGGCACGATCCGGGCGCAGACCCCGCCGACGGTCGTGCTCACCTCCAACCGCACCCGTGAGCTGCACGACGCCCTCAAACGCCGGTGCCTCTACCACTGGATCGACCACCCCGGGCTCGACCGCGAGGTGGCGATCGTCCGCAGCCGGGTCCCGGAGGTCAGCGAGACGCTCGCCCGGCAGGTCGCCGTCGCGGTGCAGCAGCTGCGCTCCGAGGGCCTGCTCAAGCCACCGGGCGTCGCGGAGACGCTCGACTGGGTGGTCGCGCTGCAGCACCTCGGGGCGGTCGAGCTCGACCTCGAGGTCGCCGCCCGCACCCTCGGCGCGGTCGTGAAGTACCGCGAGGACACCGACCGGGTCCGCCAGGCCCTCGACCGGGTGCTCGGCGGGTGACCGTCCCCTCCGCGACCGGGCCCGCGGTCGACGAGGTGCTGCTGGGCTTCGCGCACGCCCTCCGCGCGGCGGGGGTGGACGTCACGCACGACCGGGCCTCCGCCTTCCTCGAGGCGGCCGCGCTCGTCGGCGCGGGCGACCTCGCGGGCGTGCGTCGGGCCGCGCGGGCCACGCTCTGCGCCGGGCCGGAGGACCTGCGGCGCCTCGACCAGGTCTTCGCCGGGTGGTTCTCCGGGGCGGAGGGCATGCCCGCGGCTCCGCGACCGGGGCGCGAGGTCACGGCGTCGTCCCCGGTGCCGCTCGACGACGACCCGGTCGAAGGAGGTGACCCCGGTGAGGTGGTGAGGGCGGCCGCCTCCCGGCGGGAGGTCCTGCGCCACCGCGACGTGGCCGGGCTGGGCGCCGAGGACAAGGTCCTGCTCGACCGGCTCATCGGCGAGCTGCGGCCGCGCCTGCCCGAGCGGCGCGCCACCCGTCGCGCACCGTGGCGCCGTGGGGAGATCGACGCGCACCGCACGATGCGCACGATGCTGCGTCGGATGGGGGAGCCGAGCCGGATCGACCACCGGCGGCGGGCGAGCCGCCCGCGCCGCGTCGTCGTCCTCGTGGACGTCTCCGGGTCGATGCGCGCCTACGCCGACGCCCTCCTGCGGGTGGCGCACGCGCTCGTGCAGGCGCCACGGGCCGGCCCCGCGGCCCGTTCCGTCGAGGTCTTCGCGCTCGGCACCCGCCTCACCCGGGTCACCGACGCGCTGCGCGTCCGTGACCCGGAGCGCGCCCTCGTCCGCGCGGGCGAGCAGGTGCCCGACTGGTCCGGCGGCACCCGGCTCGGCGAGGTGCTGCGGGTCTTCCTCGACCGGCCGGCCACCCGCAACCTGGCCCGCGGTGCCGTCGTGGTCATCGTGAGCGACGGCTGGGAGCGGGGCGACTGCCGGGAGCTCGGCGAGCAGGTCGCGCGGATGCAGCTGCTGGCCCACCGGGTGGTGTGGGCCAACCCGCACCGGGGCAAGGACGGGTATCTTCCGGTGCAGGCCGGTATCGTCGCCGCCCTGCCGCACGTGGATGCCTTCGTCGCCGGGCACTCGCTGCGGTCCTTCGAGGAGCTGTTGGAGGTCGTTGCCCGTGCGTGAGGTCCTGCCGGAGCTGCTGGCGTGGTGGGAGCAGGGGCACCCCGTCGGGGTCGGGACCGTCGTCGCGACCTGGCGCTCGGCGCCGCGACCGGCCGGTGCCTCGATGCTCGTCGGCCCCGACGGCACCGCGGTCGGGTCGGTGTCGGGCGGGTGCGTCGAGGGCGCGGTCTACGAGCGCGCCGAGGAGGTCCTCGAGTCCCGGACCCCGGTCCTCGAGCGCTACGGCGTCTCCGACGACGACGCGATGTCCGTCGGGCTGACCTGCGGCGGCATCCTCGACGTGTGGGTCGAGCGGTTCGACCGCGAGAGCTTCCCCGAGCTCGGCGAGGTCGCGGCCGACGTGGCGGCCGGGCGGCCGGTCGCCGTGGCGACGGTCATCGAGCACCCGGACCCGCAGTGGCTCGGACGCCGGGTGGTCATCCGTCCCGACGAGGAGCCGCAGGGCTCCCTCGGGTCCCCGCGCGTCGACGCGGCGGTCCTGGACGACGCGCTCGGCCAGCTCGCCCTCGGGCACAACGCCACGATCGGCTACGGCCCGGACGGGGAGCGTCGTGGAGAGGGGATGCGGGTCTTCGTGTGGGCCTTCGCCCCGCGGCCGCGCATGCTCGTGTTCGGCGCGATCGACTTCGCCGCCGCGGTCGCCCGGGTCGGCTCCTTCCTCGGCTACCGGGTCACGGTGTGCGATGCCCGCCCGGTCTTCGCCACCCGTTCGCGGTTCGCCGACGCCGACGAGGTCGTCGTCGACTGGCCGCACCGCTACCTCGCCGCCGAGCAGGCCGCAGGCCGGATCGACGGGCGCACGGTCATCGCCGTGCTCACCCACGACCCGAAGTTCGACGTCCCCCTGCTCGAGGTGGCCCTGCGGCTGCCGGAGGTCGGCTACATCGGCGCGATGGGTTCGCGTCGCACGCACGAGGACCGGGAGGAGCGGTTGCTCGAGGCGGGGGTGGCCCCGGCCGAGCTCGCCCGGCTCCGCAGCCCGATCGGCCTCGACCTGGGCGCGCGGACGCCCGAGGAGACGGCGATCAGCATCGCCGCGGAGTTCATCGCGGACCGGTGGGGCGGCTCCGGTCGGTCGCTGGCGGAGCGCTCCGGACGCATCCACCACTCCCTCGAGGACTGACCGGCCGAAGGGGGGTGACCCCAGCGGGGACGTCTGGCAGCATGAGCCGCATCACACCGTCATGATCGCCCCCAGGAGGGTCCCATGGTCAGGATCGAGCTCGTCGTGGACGGCCAGAGAGTGGCCGATGACATCGAACCCCGGATGCTGTTGGTCCACTACCTGCGGGAGGTGGTGGGCAGGACCGGCACGGTGATCGGGTGCGACACCTCCAACTGCGGTGCCTGCACGGTCCACCTCGACGGCAGGAGCGTGAAGTCCTGCAACGTCCTGGCCGTCCAGGCGGACGGGGCGGAGGTCACGACGATCGAGGGCCTGGCCGAGGGCGACGAGCTGCACCCGGTGCAGGCCGCCTTCCACGAGTGCCACGCGCTGCAGTGCGGCTACTGCACCCCCGGCATGATCATGCAGGCCGTCGACCTGCTCCGGGACAACCCGGACCCCACCGAGGAGGAGGTGCGCGTCGGCCTCGAGGGCAACCTCTGCCGGTGCACCGGGTACCACAACATCGTCCGCGCGGTCCTGACCGCGGCCGGGTCGAGCGAGACCCCCGGAGGTGCGCGATGACCGCCGAGGCGACCGAGGCGCCGGCCCGCGAGATCGGCCGCGACCGCCGCCGCAAGGAGGACCGGCGCCTCATCACCGGGCGCACCCGCTGGACCGACAACATCGTCCTGCCCGGCATGCTGCACGTGGCGATGGTCCGGTCCCCCTTCGCCCACGCCCGCATCGTCGCCGTCGACCTGAGCGAGGCGCGTCAGGCGAGCAATGTCGTCGCCGTCTACTCCGGCGCCGACCTCGACGAGAGCGCCGGCGTGCTCATCAACGCGTGGCCGCTCACCCCCGACCAGGTCACCCCCACGCACCCGCCGATGCCGGCCGACCGGGTGACCTTCGCCGGGGAGGTCGTCGCGGTCGTCGTGGCCCGCACCGCGGCGGAGGCCCGGGACGCGGCGGAGCTCGTCGACATCGACTACGAGGAGCTGCCCGCGGCGCTGGACCTCAAGGAGGCCGCGCAGGACACGGTGCTCGCGCACCCCGACCTCGGCACCAACAAGTCGGCCCTCTGGGTCTTCGACTCGAAGGAGGCCGGGACCGGCGGCGACGTCGAGGAGGCGATCGCCACCGCCCGCGAGGGCGGCATCCTCATCGAGCGTGAGTACCGCCAGCAGCGGCTGATCCCCGCCTTCATGGAGCCGCGCTCGGTCGTCGTCGACCCGACGGGCGAGCAGCTGACGATGTGGTCGGCGACCCAGGTCCCGCACATCCTGCGCTTCGCGCTCGCGGCGACCACCGGCGTCCCGGAGTCGAAGATCCGGGTCATCGCCCCGGACGTCGGCGGCGGCTTCGGCGGCAAGCTGCAGGTGACGCCCGAGGAGTGGCTCGTCTGGTGGGTGGCCCGCCAGCTCGGTCGACCGGTGAAGTACACCGAGACCCGCTCCGAGTCGCTGATGGCCGCCCACCACGGCCGCGACCAGTGGCAGCGCCTGACCCTCGCGGCGGACAAGGAGGGGCACGTCACCGGCCTCAAGGTCGACCTCCTCGCCGACCTCGGCTCCTACGTCGCGCTCATCGGCGGGGGCATCCCCGTCCTCGGCGCGTTCATGTTCAACGCCATCTACAAGTTCCCGGCGTACCACTTCTCGATGCAGTCGGTGCTCACCAACAAGGCCTGGACGGACGCCTACCGTGGCGCCGGTCGGCCCGAGGCGACCTTCGCCATCGAGCGACTCATGGACGAGCTCGCGGCCGAGCTCGGCGAGGACCCGCTCGTCGTCCGCGAACGCAACTGGATCCGGCACGAGGAGTTCCCCTTCACCTCGGTCGCCGGGCTCGAGTACGACTCCGGCAACTACGAGGCCGCCACGGCCAAGGCCAAGGAGATGTTCGGCTACGACGCGTTGCGCGAGGAGCAGCGCCAGCGCCGCGAGCGCAAGGACCCGGTCCAGCTCGGCATCGGCATCTCGACCTTCACCGAGATGTGCGGCCTGGCGCCCAGCCGGGTGCTCGGTAGCCTCGACTACGGGGCCGGCGGCTGGGAGCACGCGAGCATCCGGATGCTCGCGACGGGCAAGGTCGAGGTCGTCGTCGGCGTGAGCCCGCACGGCCAGGGCCACGAGACGGCCTTCAGCCAGATCGTCGCCGACCGGCTCGGCGTCCCCTTCGAGGACGTGGAGGTGCTGCACGGCGACACCCAGATCTCCCACAAGGGCATGGACACCTACGGCTCCCGGTCCCTCGTCGTCGGCGGCGAGGCCGTCGTCCGGGCGGCGGACAAGGTGATCGACAAGGCGCGCCGCTACGCCGCGCACATGCTCGAGGCCAACCCCGACGACCTCGAGCTCAAGGACGGCCGGCTCGGCGTGGCCGGCACCGACCAGTCGGTGGCGCTGACCGAGATCGCGACCGCGGCCTTCGCCTCGCACGACTACCCGGACGACATCGAGCCGGGCATCGACGCCGAGGCGACCTTCGACCCGGTGAACTTCAACTACCCGCACGGCACGCACCTGTGCGCCATGGAGGTCGACACCGAGACCGGTCAGGTGCGGCTGCGCAAGTACACCTGCGTCGACGACGTCGGTCAGGTGATCAACCCGCTCATCGTCGACGGCCAGATCCACGGTGGCCTCGTCCAGGGCATCGCCCAGGCGCTGTGGGAGGAGGCGGTCCACGACGACTCGGGCACGCTCGTGAGCGCGAGCTTCGTCGACTACCTCGTCCCGACGGCGGCCGACACGATCAGCTTCGACACCGCGACGACGACCACCTTGGCCACGTCCAACACGCTGGGGACGAAGGGGGTCGGCGAGGCCGGCACCATCGCCTCCACCCCGTGCATCGTCAACGGCGTCGTCGACGCCCTCCGCCCCTTCGGCATCGACGACGTCCAGATGCCGTGCACCCCGGAGCGGGTCTGGCAGGCGCTGCGGTCCGGCAGGGACGAGGAGACGACGGGGGCGGCGGCGCCCCACTTCGACCCGGACGGCGGCAACTTCGACGACATGAGCGGCACCGCGGAAGGAGCAGGGCGATGATCCCGGCGAAGTTCGACTACGCCGCCCCCGCGACGGTCCAGGAGGCCCTCGGCCTGCTCGCGGAGCACGGTGACGAGGCCAAGGTGATCGCCGGGGGGCAGTCCCTGCTGCCGGTGCTGCGGATGCGCCTCAACGCTCCCGAGCTGGTCGTCGACCTCGGTCGGATCGAGTCGCTGCGGGGCATCCGCGTCGACGGCGACACCGTGACGATCGGGGCGATGACGCCCTACCACGAGATCCTCGCCGACGAGACGGTCCGCGAGCGGTGCACGCTGCTCCACCAGGCGATCACCGAGGTGGCCGACCCGCAGATCCGCCACCGCGGCACGCTCGGTGGGGCGCTGGTCCACGCCGACCCCGCCGGTGACTGCGGCGCCCCGGTGCTGGCGATGGATGCCGAGCTGGTCGTCACCGGCCCGGGCGGTGAGCGCGTCGTCCCGGCGGCCGAGTTCTTCGAGGGGCTCTTCACGACCGCCGTCGGCGAGGACGAGCTGCTCACCGCGATCCGCGTCCCCGCCTACGACGGCTGGGGCTCGCACTACGAGAAGTTCGTGCGCATCGCCCACCAGTGGCCGATCGTCGCCGTCGCCGCGCAGGTGCGCACAGAGGGCGGGTCGATCGCCGAGGCCCGGATCGGCCTGACCAACATGGGCGCGACCCCCCTTCGCGCGTCGGCGGTGGAGGCGGGCCTCGTGGGTGCGGCCACCACCCAGGAGGCCGTCCGGGCCGCGTGCGACCGGGCCGCCGAGGGCACCGACCCGCCGTCCGACCTCAACGGGGACGCCGACTACCGCCGGCACCTCGCGACCGTGCTGACCCGACGGGCCGTCCTCGCGGCCGTCGGCGGATGAGAGGACTGCCGTGCAGCTGACCCACTCCTTCACCGTGCCCGCCGGGATCGAGCAGACCTGGGCCGCCCTCGAGGACATCGAGTCCGTGGCCGGGTGCTTCCCCGGCGCCCAGGTGACCCACGCCGACGCCAGCTCCTTCGAGGGCACCGTCAAGGTCAAGCTCGGACCGATCGCCCTCGTGTACAAGGGGTCCGGCGAGTTCGTCGACAAGGACGCCGGGGCCCACCGCATGACGATCCGGGCCAGCGGCAAGGACAAGCGCGGCAACGGCACCGCCGGCGCCGACGTCGTCGCGACGATGACCGAGGAGGGGCCCGGGCAGACCCACGTCGAGGTCGTCACCGACCTCAACGTCACCGGCAAGCCGGCGCAGTTCGGGCGCGGGGTCATGCAGGACGTCTCGGACAAGCTGCTCGGGCAGTTCGTCGACTGCCTCGCCGACCGGCTCGGGTCGACCGGGACGGCCCCCGAGGCGACCGCCGAGACGCCCCTCGAGACGCCTCTCGAGACGCCCGCCGAGCCGGTGCCCGGTGACGCCGCCCCGTCCGCCGCTGCAGCGCCAACGCAGGCCGTGCCGGCGAGCGGCCCCCGGGTCACGGACGACGCCGTGGACCTCGGCGCGGTCGCGCTGCCGGTCCTGCTGCGCACGTACGGGCCCACGCTCGCCGCCGCCCTGGGCGGGCTGGTCCTGGGCCTGCTCCTCGGGCGGGGCCGACGCCGCCGGTCGTCCTGAGCCGACACCGGCCCCTGCCACCGCGGCACGCCGATGGCCCCGCGCCCAGCCGCTTCCCACCCGCGCGGGGGAGGATGGACGGATGACCGCACCCTCCCCGCTCGTCCTCGGCCCCCTCCTGCGCTTCGTGGGCGAGCACGACGCCTCGATCTGGGTGGAGACCGCCGCGCCCGCCCGGGTCACCGTGCACACCGACGGGCGGTCCTGGGGCGCCGCGACCTTCGTCGTCGAGGAGCACCACTACGCGCTCGTCCTGCTCGACGGCCTCGAGACCGGCCGCGAGTACACCTACTCCGTGCGCATCGACGACGGCGAGGTCTGGCCCCTGGCGGACTCGCCCTTCCCGGCCCCGACGATTGCCACCCTCGACCACGACCGCCCGGCCCGGCTGGCCTTCGGCTCCTGCCGCACGAGCGTCCCGCACGACGCGGAGCACCACGCCAGCCACGGGGTCGACGCGCTGCGCACCTTCGCGCTGTCCCTGGCGAAGGGGGAGTCCCGCCGC
The DNA here is from genome assembly GCF_039631275.1 of Janibacter sp. LM. Lineage (NCBI taxonomy): Bacteria > Bacillati > Actinomycetota > Actinomycetes > Micrococcales > Intrasporangiaceae > Janibacter > Janibacter sp. LM. The sequence goes on along the minus strand of NZ_JBDIVG010000032.1, from coordinate 23,598 downwards.
CCCGACGCCCTCGCCCTCCTCGGCGACCAGGTCTACGCCGACGAGACGAGCGAGGAGATGCGCGAGTTCATCGCCTCCCGGCGCAGCCTCGAGGAGCCCCCCGGCGAGGAGATCAAGGACTACGCCGAGTACGCGCACCTCTACCACCTCGCGTGGACCGACCCGGCGATCCGCTGGGTGCTCTCGGTCCTGCCGAGCGCGATGATCTTCGACGACCACGACATCCGTGACGACTGGAACACCTCGTGGACCTGGCAGCAGGAGATCAACGCGACCCCGTGGTGGCACGAGCGTCTCGTCGCGGGCCTCACCAGCTACTGGGTCCACCAGCACATCGGCAACCTCGCGCCCGAGGAGCTCGCCGAGGACAGGATCTGGACGCTGCTCGACGGCGCCGGGCCCGGCGAGGTCGACCTGACCGCCCCCCTTCGTGCCCTCGCCGAGCGCGTCGACGAGGAGCCGGAGTCGTATCGCTGGAGCTACACCCGCCAGCTCGGCGGGTCGCGCCTGATCATGCTCGACTCCCGCGCCGCGCGGGTGCTGGAGCCGGGGCGCCGCTCGATGCTCGACGACGACGAGCTCGCGTGGCTCGACGAGCAGCTCACCGGCGACCTCGACCACCTCTTCATCGGGACCTCCCTGCCCTTCATGCTGCCGCCGGGTCTGCACGACGCCGAGGCGATCAGCGAGTCGCTCGCCGGACCCGACCGGTCGCAGCCGGTGCACCGGGCCACCGAGGCGCTGCGCCAGGTCATCGACCTCGAGCACTGGGGTGCCTTCCAGTCCGGCTTCGTCGAGGTCTTCGACCTCGTCATGTCCGTCGCCCGCGGCGAGCGCGGCACGGCCCCGACGACGATCACCTTCCTCTCCGGTGACGTGCACAACTCCTACGTCGCCGAGGTCATCGACCCGGCCGCGCACGGCGCCACCAGCCGCATCGTCCAGGCGGTCTGCAGCCCCGTCCGCAACCCGATGCCCCGTGCCCTGCGCGTCCTCATGTCGCAGATGGCCAGGGGCCTCGTGCGGCCGATGCGGTGGCTCGCCGCCCGGACGAAGGGGGTCCCCGACCCGGCCTACCCGTGGCGCGTGACCGAGGGGCCCTGGTTCGACAACAACCTCGCAGTCGCCGAGGTCGGGCCCGACGGGGTCACCCTGCGGTGGGTCACCGGCGACGTCGTCGACGGCGACGACGCCCACCCGAGGCTGCGCGAGGTCGCCTGCGTCCGCGTCTGAGGCGGGCCGCACCCTCCCTTCGAGGCTCGCTGGCGCTCGCGCCTCAGGGCGGCGCCGTCGTCGTGGTCGCCGCAGGGCCCTGACGGGGGGATACCCCCATGACTCGCGCCCCGCAGGAGCCTAGGTTTGAGGCGACACGACGGACCTACAGGGGAGCACGACGACATGGGCACACAGGTTGCCGCGAGCACGCACAGGATCACGAAGGTGTACGGCCGGGGAGAGGCGAGCGTGACCGCCCTCGACGGCATCGACCTCGACATCGGCGCCCGCCAGTTCACGGCCATCATGGGGCCCTCCGGCTCCGGCAAGTCCACGCTGATGCACTGCCTCGCCGGGCTCGACTCGGTGACCGACGGCCAGGCGATGATCGGTGACACCGACATCACCCGGCTGCGGGAGAAGGACCTCACGAGGCTGCGGCGCGACCGCATCGGCTTCGTCTTCCAGGCCTTCAACCTCATCCCGACGCTCACCGCCGAGGAGAACATCCTCCTGCCGCTCGCCATCGCGGGTCGCAAGGCCGACCCCCAGTGGTTCGACCTCGTCATCGACACCGTCGGGCTGCGCGACCGCCTCGGCCACCGGCCCGGTGAGCTCTCCGGCGGCCAGCAGCAGCGCGTCGCCTGCGCCCGCGCGCTGGTGTCCAAGCCGGAGATCATCTTCGCCGACGAGCCCACCGGCAACCTCGACTCGACCTCGGGCGCGGAGGTGCTCGGGTTCCTGCGGCGCAGCGTCGACGAGTTCGACCAGACGATCGTCATGGTCACCCACGACCCGGTCGCCGCCAGCCACACCGACCGGGTGCTCTTCCTCGCCGACGGCAAGATCGTCGACGAGCTGTGGGAGCCCGAGCGCGAGACCGTCCTCGAGCGCATGGTCGCGCTCACGGCTGCGGGGGCCCGCTGATGCTGCGCGCGACCTTCACGAGCCTGCTGGCGCGCAAGGCGCGCCTGCTGATGAGCGCGACGGCGATCATCCTCGGCACGGCCTTCGTCGCCGGGTCGCTGATCTTCACCGACACCCTCGGCCGCACCTTCGACGGGATCCTCGACGGCACCGTCGGCGATGTCGTCGTCCAGGCCGAGCAGACCGACGAGTACGGCGGGTCGGGGGGCGGCGCGATCACCGCGGCCAGGGTCGCGAAGCTCGCCGACCTGCCCGGCGCGGAGCGTGCCGACGGCAGCGTCGACGCCTTCGGGGTCTTCGTCGTCGGGGACAACGGCAAGGTCGTCGGCGGGCAGGGCGCCCCCGCCCTCGCCTTCAACTACACCGATGCCCCCAACCAGCTCGGCGTGCAGCCGATCTCGCTGGTGGAGGGGCGCGCACCCGAGCGGACGGGCGAGGTCGTCGTCGACACCAAGACCCTGGAGCGGGCCGGGTACGCGGTCGGGGACACGGTCCCCTTCGTCACCACCGGCGCGACCCCGCGCCTGGAGGCCGAGGTCGTCGGCTCGATGACCTTCGGCGAAGGGGGCATGGCCGGCGCCTCGATCTCCGTCTTCGACACCGCGACCATGCAAGAGCTGTTCATGGACGGCAAGGACGAGTACTCGTCCGTGTGGGTCACCGCCGAGGACGGGGTCAGCCAGCAGGAGCTGCTGGACCAGGTGCAGCCGCTCGTGCCCGAGGGCTACAAGGGCTGGACGGGGCGGGCGCTGGCCGACGAGTCGGCCAACGACGTCGAGCAGGCGCTGGGCTTCATCACGACCTTCCTGCTCGTCTTCGCCGGGATCGCGCTCTTCGTCGGGTCCTTCCTCATCGTCAACACCTTCAGCATCCTGGTGGCCCAGCGGGGTCGGGAGCTCGCCCTCCTGCGCGCGATCGGTGCCAGCCGGCGGCAGGTCGTGCGCTCCGTGCTCGTCGAGGCCCTCGTCGTGGGAGTCATCGGCTCGACCGTCGGGCTGCTGCTCGGCGTGCTCCTCGCGGTCGGCATCCGGGCGCTCTTCGCCGTCTTCGGTCTCGACCTGTCGGGGAGCGGGCTGGTCTTCGCGCCACGCACGATCATCGCGACCTTCGCCGTCGGCATCATCGTGACGATGCTGGCCGCATGGATCCCGGCCCACAAGGCCGGGTCGGTGCCGCCGGTGGCGGCGATGCGGGAGTCGATGGACACCAACACGGTGCGCCGCCCGGTCCGGCGGGTGCTCGAGGTCGGCGTGCTCGCGCTCGGCGTCGCGGCCTTCCTCATCGGGCTCTTCGTCGCCGACACCCGGGAGATCTGGTGGATCGGCGGGGGCATCTTCGGGATGGTCCTCGGCGTCGCCTTCCTCGCGGCGCTCGTCGGGCGACCGGTCATCTCGGGGCTCGGCATGGTCTTCCGCAGGGCCTTCGGCAGCGTCGGCCACATGGCCGAGCAGAACGCCGTGCGCAACCCCGGTCGTACCGCGGCCACGGCGTCCGCGCTGATGATCGGCATGACCCTCGTCGCCCTGATGGGCGTGGTCGCCTCGAGCGCCACCGCGAGCATCGACCGGCAGATCAAGGACTCCTTCCGCGCGGACTTCGTGCTGAGCAATGTCGTCGGGCAGCCCTTCTCGGCGACCGTCGCCGACCAGGTCGCGCAGGTCGACGGGGTGCGTGAGGTCTCCCCGGTGCGCTTCGTCAGCGCCGACGTCGACGGCGGCCAGATCTACGCGGTCGCGATCGAGCCGAAGAGCTTCGCCCAGGTGGAGCCGATCGAGACGACGCAGGGGAGCGCCGACCTCACCCGGGAGACGATCCTGCTCTCGACGGATCATGAGGGTGGCCGCTCGGTCGGTGACACGGTGACGGTGAAGATCGGCACCCAGACCCGGGAGCTGCAGGTGGCCGGCTTCTACGACGAGATCCCGGCCCTGCAGAACCCCGAGGTCCTGCTCTCGACCGAGACCGTGGAGGGCATGGGGTCGCGGGGCACCGACAACTCGGCCTTCATCCTCCTGGACGAGGGCGCCGACAAGACGAGGGTCGAGGAGGCGATCAACGGCGTCATCGCCGAGCAGCCGCTCGTCACGCTCAAGGACCAGGAGGGTTACGCCGACGAGCAGCGGGGCCTGATCAACCGGCTCCTCTTCCTCATCTACGCCCTGCTGGGCCTGGCGATCGTCATCGCCGTCCTCGGTATCGTCAACACGCTCGGCCTGTCGGTCATGGAGCGCACGCGCGAGATCGGCCTGCTGCGGGCGGTGGGTCTCTCCCGGGCGCAGCTGCGCCGGATGATCCGCCTGGAGTCGGTGACGATCGCGCTCCTGGGAGCACTGCTCGGCATCGGGCTCGGGGTCGTCTCGGGGGTCGCGATCCAGCGGGCGCTCGTCGACGACGGCATCACCGAGCTCGCGATCCCGTGGGTCTCGCTCATCGGCTTCGTCGTCGCGGCCGGCGTCGTCGGGGTGCTGGCGGCGCTGCTGCCGGCCCGCCGGGCGGCCCGGATGGACGTGCTGCAGGCGATCTCCACGGAGTGACGAGGTGGGGGAGTGACCCGAGGTCGAAGGGGGGCGGTGACCGCGGCGGTCACCGCCCCCCTTCGCCGTGCGCCGGGCTCACCGACCGGGGCGCATCATCCCCTTGACCCCCGTCTCGGTCGTGGAGTACGACTCGCTCGCCTCACCGAGGGCGCGGCTGATCTCGTCGAGGCTCTCCTTGACGGTGCGCTGCGTGGCCCGCCAGTCGTTGATGAGGTCCTGGAAGGACGTGGAGGCGTCACCCTGCCACTCGTCCTGGAGCGAGATGAGGCGGCTCATCATGCTCGCGACGGTCGTCTCGACGTCCTCGCTGATGCGGGCGACGTCGGTGGAGCTGCTCGCGACCTGCTCGGTGTTGACGGTGAACGTGGCCATGCTGGTCCCCTTCGCTGGTGGCCGGGCCCGAGTGGCCCGGTCCTCCTCAGACGGTAGGAGGGATCGGGCTCGGGACCGGCGGGTTATCCACAGCCGGCTGCTCGCGACGGGTCCGCTCGAGGGCCTGCGCGTAGCCGACGCCCATCCCGAGGAGCAGCAGCCCCGCGACGATGAAGCTCAGCACCCGCGGGATGCCGCTCAGGAAGGACAGGTCGAAGAAGAGCAGCTTGCCGACCGCCAGCGCGGCGAGGGCCAGCCCGGCGGGCACCGCGACGGCGGAGCCGCGCAGGCCCCGCAGCAGCAGGGTCGCGGCGATCGCCATCCAGAGCACGGTGGCACCGGTCTGGCCGGCCGTGAACCCGCCGCGGGCATCGTCCACGGCGCTGCCGAGGAGGGCCCCACCGAGGACGACGGCGGCCCCGGCGCTCAGCACCGCGATCGCGACGAGCGCGCGGGGCAGCGCCGGCTCGAGTGCCGGCGCGCGGCCGGTCAGGGCCCGGGCGAGCACGAGGTGGAGCGCGACGAGGCCGATCGCCGAGGCCAGCTGGGCGCCGCCGATGAAGCCGGCCTCGCCCCGCAGGACGACGAAGGGGAGCAGGCTCAGGCCGGCGATCGTGGCGAGGGCCGCGAGGCAGGACGCGACGACGAGCGTCGCGACGTGCCGGGAGACCAGAGCGGTCACGGCCCAGACGAGGGCGGTGCCGACGATCGCGAGGACGGCCCACTCGCCGCTCGTCACGGGCCGCAGCGCCGTGAGGAGCGAGGTGACGCCGGCGGTCGCGAGGGCGATCTCCTGCAGGCGCAGGTGGATCGGTGTGCCGGGGGTCTGGTCGGCCAGCACGGCGACGAGCACGAGCAGGCAGGTGGCGACGACGAGCAGGCCGGCGCCGACCCACCGGTCGTCGGCGGCGAGGCCGGCGAAGACGGCGGGCGCGATGCCGACGGGCAGCAGGACGCCGAGCTGGTCGGGCAGCCGCGCGGTGCGGGCCCCGGCGAGGGTGCTGCCGACGACGAGCAGGGCCAGGAGCACCGCCAGCAGGGCCGCGAGGCCGGCCCGCTCCGCGGCCACGGCGAGCACCGAGAGGAAGAGCGCGGTCGGGACGATGCGCGCCGCCTCGAGCACGTGCCAGCGGCGGCCGATGTGCGCCGGCCAGGTGGCCGCGGTGAGCACGAGGAGGAAGGCGCCGGTCAGCAGGCCGTGGTCGATGCCGACGAAAGGTGCCATGAGGGCCACGCCGAGCACGGCGATCGTCGCGAGCAGCTGGCTGTCCCACGCCCGGGCCAGGAGGACGCCGCCGAGCGCGATCAGGCCGGCGAGCACCATGCCGACGGCGAGCGGTACCCACGCGTAGACGTAGGTGACCGCGAGGACGTCGAGGTAGGCCGTCGCGATGCCGGTGGAGGCGAGACCGAGCGCACCGACGGTCCCGGCCGGGCGACGGCGCACGAGCACCGCGGCCCCGACGAGCGCGCCCGCGAGGAGCGCGCCGCTGACGACGCGGGCGACCGGGCCGAAGTACCCCATCTGGATGGCCAGGGCGAGCAGGAAGGCGACGCCGATGAGGGTGATGGCGGCACCGACGACGGCGAGCAGCTTGGCGACGAGCCCGTCGCGCTGCCACCACGGGATCGTAGGCGGCAGCGGGACGGCGGGTGCGGGGGGAGCAGCGGCTGCGGCGGGAGCATGGGACGCCGGCGGCGGCGTCACGAGCCCCGGCACGGGGGCGGTCTGCGCGGGCAGGTCGTGCGGGGTGGCCGACGCGGCCGGGAGCTCGTCACCGACCTCGACGACCGGGACGGAGGGGGCCGCCGTGGGGGCCCGGTGCTCGGGCGTGGCCTCGGTCGCGAGGTGGGAACGGAGGCGGGCCAGCTCGTTGCCGACTCCGTACATGCGCGACATCGCGTCCGCGAAGTCGTCCTCGATCGCGCGCACCCTCTCGAGGACCGGGTCTCCTGACATGCTCATGCCCCCAGTGTGCCGTTGTCGGCACACCGGGGGCATGAGTTCGGCTACTCAGCGCCGCCTTCAGACGCCACACCCGAAGGCGGGGGTAGCACCCCTGTGGGAGCCAGAGGAAGTCGGTGCCGGTGTCGGGGGAGGAGACGATCGTGCACGCGTTGCTTCCCTCTCCTGTGCTCCTGCGACCATCCTGCGACACCCGGCTTGGACGCCGCTGGCATCGACCTGTGAGTCGCCTGAACGAGGAGCGGTCCCTCAGGAGGTCGTGGTGGGCGCGGTGCCCAGGGTCGCCGTGATCGACAGCTCCTTGCCGTCGCGGATGACCGCGAGGTCGACGGTGGTGTCGATCTTGTGCGCATGGATGAGCCCGACGAGGGACTCGGCCGAGGAGACCGGCGTCTTGTCGACGCCTACGATGAGGTCGCCCTCGCGCAGGCCCGCCTCGGCGGCGGGGCTACCGCCGGAGACGGACTCGACCTTCGCGCCCGACCGGCTCGCGGCCCCCTGGGTCGCGGTGCCGTCGCTCGGGGTGACCCCGAGGAAGGCGTGCTGGGCCGAGCCGTCCTCGATGAGCTGCTGGGCGATCCAGCTCGCCTCGTCGACGGGGATGGCGAAGCCGATGCCGATGCTGCCGGACTGCCCGCCGGAGCCACCGAGGCTGGCAATGGAGGAGTTGATCCCGACGAGCCGGCCGGCAGCGTCGACGAGCGCCCCTCCGGAGTTGCCCGGGTTGACCGCGGCCGAGGTCTGGATCGCGGAGGTCACGACCGGCGCGCCCTGCGGCTGCCCGAAGGGCGACTGGCCCTGGCCCTCGCTCGAGCTCGTCGTCACGGGACGGTTGAGCGCGCTCACGATGCCCGTGGTCACGGTGCCGGAGAGGCCGAGGGGGTTGCCGATCGCCATGACGGGGTCGCCGACCTGCAGCTGGGCGGACGAGCCGACGGTGATCGGCGTGAGGCCCTCGGGTGGGTCGGCGAGCGTCACCACGGCGAGGTCGGTGGAGGCGTCCTCGCCCGCGATCGTCGCCTCGTAGGTCTTGCCGTCGGCGAGCGTCACCGTGATCTGGGGGTTGTCGCCGGCGCCGCTCACGACGTGGTGGTTGGTCAGCACGTGGCCCTTGGTGTCGATCACCACGCCGGAGCCTTCTCCGCCGGACCCGTTGCCCTGCACCGTGATGGACACGACGCTCGGAGAGACGGCCGCCGTCACCGCGTTCCAGTCCGGGTTGGTCTTCGCGGCGCTGCTCACCGGGACGACGTCCGCGGCGCTGGAGGCCGCGTCGGACGCGGTCGCGACCGTGGCCGGGCCGGTGTCGGCGAGGCTGATGGCCCCCCACGTGCCGCCGGTGGCGAGTGCCGCGGACAGGAGGCCGACAGCGGCCAGCTCACCGAACCGGCGCCCCCCGTGCCGCGGCAGGCGGGGCGGAGGGGGTGCGGCGAGTGCCGTCGTGTACGGGGTGGTCGGCGTGGGGCCGTCCTGTCGCGGCTGGTGCGGCGGCAGCGGCGCGGTGGGCTGGCTCATCAGGTCTCCTTGTCCGAAGCGGTGCCCTCACTCTCGCGCGCGGACTTCGGACGACCCTTGGCCCCACCTGTGGGGTTCCTGTGCGACCGTTCGTCTGCATTGCCCTAGGGGAATGCGGGGTCGAAGGGGGTCAGACGCGGGCGGGGCGGACCGGAGCGCCGGCCGGCAGCTCGACGCGGAAGGTCGCGCCGCCGCCGGGGGTCTCCAGGACCGTCACCGAGCCGTGGTGCTGGGAGACGATCGCGGCCACGATCGCCAGCCCGAGGCCGCTGCCGCCCCGGGCGCGCGAGCGCGCCTTGTCGACGCGGAAGAAGCGCTCGAAGACGCGCTCTGCGACGCGCGGGTCGATGCCGGCCCCGTGGTCGCGCACCTCGATGACGGCACGGTCGCCGACCTGACCCGTGCGCACCTCGACGAGGACGTGGTCGGCGGTGTGCATGAGCGCGTTGCCGATGAGGTTGCTGAGCACCTGCCGCAGCCGGCCGTCGTCACCACGCAGCATCACCGGGGTGAGCTCGCCGTCGAGGCCGACGAGCTGGATGCGGCGGTGCGGCGCGCGGGCGCGGGCGTCGTGCACGGTCTCGGCGCACAGGACGACGAGATCGACCTCGGCGAGCTCGAGCGGTCGCTGGTCGTCGAGGCGGGCGAGGAGCAGCAGGTCGTCGACGAGGCCGGTCATGCGCGAGGCCTCGCCCTCGATGCGCTCCAGGGCCTGGCTCGTCTGGGCAGGGCCCTGGACGGCGCCCTGCCGGTAGAGCTCGGCGTACCCGCGCACGGTGGCGAGCGGGGTGCGCAGCTCGTGGCTGGCGTCGGCGACGAACTGGCGCATCTTGGTCTCGGAGGCCTCCTGCACGGCGAAGCTGCGCTCGATCTGGCCGAGCATCGAGTTGAGCGACTCGCTGAGGCTGGCCACCTCGTCGTGGCTGTGCCGCACGGGTACCCGTCGGGCCAGGTCGCCCGCGGCGATCGCGGCGGCGGTGTCCTCGATGCGACGAAGGGGGCGGAAGGCCCGGCGCGTCGCGAACCAGCCGAGGAACCCGCAGGTGACGAGGGCCGCGAGGCCGACGACCGCGGTGACCACGGCGAAGCGCTGGATGACCTCGTTGACCCCGGTCATCGGCATGCCGACGGCGAAGGTCGAGCCGTCGGTGTAGGGGCCGGCGATGAAGCGCCAGCGGGTCCGGCCGTCGGCCGAGGTGACGGTGAAGGGCTGGCGGGTCCGCACCCGCGGGTCGTCCAGGGCGAGCGACGGTACATCGGGCTGGGTCGTCTCACCGGTCGGCAGGCGGTACTGCCACGGGGAGCCGTCGGCGGGCTGGCGGACGAAGAAGAAGTTGGTCGGTCCCGAGCGCATGTCTTGCCGGTAGAAGCTCGTGTCCTCCTCGCCCTTGGTCAGGAGGCCGGAGGTGTCCTCGGCGACCGGCTCGGCGACGGCCCGGAGCTGGTCGTCGACATTGGCCTTGAGGTCTCGCTGCAGGAGGTAGGCGGTCGTGAGGGAGGTCGCCAGGAGGCCGGTCATCAGCAGGGTCAGCAGGATGACGATGAGCCGCCACGTGAGCGGCATCGCCTCGAGCTTGCGCACCAGGGGCGCGGTGACCCGCTCCACGCTCACTCCGGCGGAAGTCGCAGCACGTAGCCGAAGCCGCGCTTGGTGTGGATGAGCGGTGGCAGACCGTCGGTGTCGATCTTGCGCCGCAGGTAGGAGATGTAGGACTCGACGATCCCCATCTCGCCGCGGAAGTCGTAGTCCCAGACGTGGTCGAGGATCTGCGCCTTGGACAGCACCCGGTTGGGGTTGAGCATCAGGTAGCGCAGCAGCTTGAACTCGGTCGGCGAGACGTCGATCGACCGGCCCGCGCGGCGCACCTCGTGGCCCTCGTCGTCGAGCTCGAGGTCGGCGAAGCGCAGCACCGACTCGGCGCTCGGCACGTCCTGGGTGCGCCGCAGGATGACCCGGATGCGAGCGATGACCTCCTCGAGCGAGAAGGGCTTGGTCACGTAGTCGTCGCCCCCGACCGTGAGGCCCTTGAGCTTGTCGTCGAGGGAGTCGCGGGCGGTGAGGAAGAGGATCGGCTGGCGGCGCTCGGCGGCCCGCAGCTTGGCGGCGACCTCGAAGCCGTCGATGTCGGGCAGCATGACGTCGAGGACGATGAGGTCGGGCTCGAGGCGGTGCACGGCGTCGAGCGCGGCCTGCCCGTCGCCGGCGACCTGGACCTCGAAGCCCGCGAAGCGCAGCGACGTGGCGAGGAGCTCGCGGATGTTGGGCTCGTCCTCGACCACGAGGAGGCAGGGGCTCTCGTCCGGGGAGATGGCTGAGGTGCTCACCGTATCGAGTGTGCGCCCGGTGTCTGGGCGTTGGCTGGGAGATCTCTGGGGCGAGGTGTCCCCGGCAGGTCACGGACTCACAACGAAGGGGGTCCGCGCGGGCTCTTGCGCCCCCCTTCGCCCCTCGATTTGGTCTGGTGGAGGGACTCGGCGGACCGGGAGCGCCCTGGGGAAGACCCTCCGAGGGGGAGGTAGTCGTGCGTCACTCTCGTACCTTGGCCGGATCCGCCGCATTCATGCTCGCCCTGGCCCTCGCGGCCTGCGGGAGCTCAGACTCCGAGAGCGAAGGGTCGGGGGACAAGCTCGCCCAGCTCAAGGAGAAGGGCACCGTCACCGTCGCCTTCGCCGGCGAGGAGCCCTACTCCTACGAGAAGGACGGCGAGCTCACCGGCGCCACGATCGCGCTGCACAAGAAGATCTTCAAGGAGATGGGGATCAACGAGGTCAAGGGCGTCAAGACCGAGTGGGGCTCGCTCATCCCGGGCCTGAACGCCGGACGCTTCGACGTCATCTCCGCGGGCATGTCGATCCTGCCGGATCGGTGCAAGCAGGCCTCCTTCGGTGACCCGGAGATCCTCTACACGACCGCGCTCATGGTCCCCGAGGGCAACCCCAAGAACCTCAAGGACCTCGACGACGTCAAGGAGTCGGGCGCCAAGCTCGTCACGATGTCCGGCGCGATCGAGTCCGACTACGCCAAGTCCCTGGGGATCAAGGCGACCGAGGTCGGCAGCCCGCAGGACGGCATGGACGCGGTGACCCGCGGCCGCGGTGACGTCTTCGCGCTCACGGGGATCTCCCTTCGCGCGATGGCCGAGAAGAGCCCGGACGCCAAGGTCGAGGTGACCGAGCCCTTCGTCGCTGTCGTCGACGGCAAGGAGCAGGTCGGCGCCGGCGCGACCGTCTTCCGCAAGGAGGACGAGACGCTGCGCGACGCCTACAACAAGGAGCTCGCCAAGATCACCAAGGACAAGGAGTCCTACGAGGAGGTCATCGGTGAGTTCGGCTTCACCGACGCCGAGCGCCCCAAGGGTGACCTGACCACCGAGCAGCTCTGCGCGGGCGAGCTGCCCGACGCGAAGTGACCGAGAACCTCGACGCGCTGCGGGATGCCCTGCCGCGGTTGGGCGAGGGCGTGCTCGTCACGCTCCAGCTCACCCTCGGCGGGGCGCTCGTCGCCTTCCTCGTCTCCGTCCTGCTCGGGCTGCTGTCGATCAGCCGGGTCGCGCCCGTGCGGTGGCTCTCCACGGTCGTCGTCGAGTTCTTCCGCGGGACCTCCCTCGTCGTGCAGCTCTTCTGGCTGTACTACGTCATGCCGCTCTTCGGCGTGAGCTGGGACGCGGTCCTCACCGGCGTCATCGCCCTCGGGCTCAACTACGGTGCCTACGGCGCCGAGATCGTGCGCGGCTCGATCAACGCGGTCGACAAGGGCCAGTGGGAGGGCGCCACCGCCCTCAACATGTCGCCGCTGACGCGGATGCGGCGGATCATCTGGCCGCAGGCCTGGGCGCTCATGCTCTCCGGGTACAACAACCTGCTGATCATGCTCGTCAAGGGCACGGCGGTCGCGCTCTTCATCGGGCTGCAGGACCTCACCTACGAGGTCGAGGAGCTGCGCAGCAGCACGGGGGCGACGATCTTCGCCTACAGCGTCGGCCTGCTCGCCTACTACCTCATCGCGCTCGTGCTCTCGCAGGGCCTGAGGCAGCTCGAGAAGCGCGCGCGCCGCCGGCTCGGCATGCCCGTCCGGGGCACGCACGCGACAGCGGGGGTGAGCATCTGATGATGCCCGCGATCACCTTCGAGGAGTTCTGGAGCTGGGAGGCCGCCGCCGAGCTGCTGCCGGAGCTGCTCTCCGTCTTCGTCAAGGTCACCCTGCTCGTCACCGTGCTGGGCACGGCCATCGCCGCCTCGCTCGGGCTGCTGCTCGCCGTGATCACCGAGGTCCTGCCGCGGGCGCTGTCGGCGCTGCTGCGCTGGGTCATGGACGTCATCCGGATGACCCCCCTCATCGTCCAGCTGCTCTTCGCGAGCTTCCTCGTGCCGGTCAGCTGGGACCTCATGTGGGTGGGCACCGCGGTCATCGGCGTGCACTACGCGACGTACATGGCCGAGTCGTACATCGCCGGCATCGCCTCGGTCGACCGCGGCCAGTGGGAGGCGGCGCGTGCGCTCAGCCTGCCCCAGGGCCGCACCTGGCGGGCCGTCGTCCTGCCGCAGGCGCTACGGGCGACGCTGCCGGCCCTCGGGAACTGGGCGATCTCGATGTTCAAGGACACGCCCTTCCTCTTCGCGATCACCGTGCTCGAGATGGTCACCGTGGCCCAGCAGTACGGCAACAACACCTTCCGCTACAACGAGGCCTTCACCATCGCCGGCCTCATCTTCCTCGCGGCGAGCCTCGTCACGGCCGTCGCCGTCCGCAGACTGGAGCGTGCACTTGTCTACTGACACGACGACCGCGGGGGCCCCCCCTTCGTCCCCGACGCCACCGGTCATCCGCTTCGAGGACGTCGACAAGTCCTTCGGGGACACCACGGTCCTCTCCGGGCTGGACTTCGACGTCGCCCAGGGCGAGCGGGTCACGCTCATCGGGCCGAGCGGGTCGGGCAAGACGACGATCCTGCGGCTCGTCATGACGCTCGAGGAGCTCACCGGCGGCTACATCTGGATCGACGGCCGGCCGCTCACCCACGACAAGCGGGACGGCAAGCGGATCCGGTTGCGGGAGAAGGAGGTCGCCGCGACCCGCAAGAAGATCGGCATGGTCTTCCAGCACTTCAACCTCTTCCCCAACATGTCGGTCATCGACAACGTGACCGAGGCGCCGGTGCACGTGCTCGGCCGCAGCAAGGACGAGGCGCGCGAGCGCGGGCTCGCCCTGCTCGACCAGGTGGGGCTGAAGGACCGCGCCGACGAGCACCCGAGCCGTCTCTCCGGAGGTCAGAAGCAGCGCGTCGCGATCGCCCGCGCGCTCGCGATGGACCCCAAGATCCTGCTGCTCGACGAGGTGACCTCCGCGCTCGACCCGGAGCTCGTCGGTGACGTGCTGCAGGTGCTGCGCGATGTCGCCGACTCGACCGACATCTCGATGCTCATCGTCACGCACGAGATGAAGTTCGCCCGCGACGTCTCGCACAAGGTGATGATGTTCGACCGGGGCCAGGTGCTCGAGCAGGGGACCCCGGACCAGATCCTCGGCAACCCCTCGCACGAACGGACCCGGAAGTTCCTCGACTCGATCCTCTGACCCGGGGAGGCCCGATCGGGCTAGAGGTCGTCGGCGTCGAGGATCCGGTAGGCGTACCCCTGCTCGGCGAGGAAGCGCTGCCGGTGGGCGGCGAACTCCGCGTCGACGGTGTCGCGGGTGACGACGGTGTAGAAGTGCGCCGTGCGGCCGTCCCCCTTCGGCCGCAGGACCCGACCGAGGCGCTGGGCCTCCTCCTGGCGGGAGCCGAAGGTCCCGCTCACCTGGATCGCGACGCTCGCCTCGGGCAGGTCGACGGAGAAGTTGGCCACCTTGGACACGACGAGCAGGCTCGACCTCCCTTCGCGGAAGTCGGCGAAGAGCTCCTGGCGCTGCTTGACGGGGGTCTCCCCGGTGATGAGGTCGGCGTCGAGCTGCTCGGCGAGCTCGTGGAGCTGGTCGAGGTACTGGCCGATGACGAGCGTGGGCTCGCCCCGGTGCTGCTCGACGATCGTGCGGACGATCCCGAGCTTGACCGGTGAGCAGGACGCGAGCCGGTAGCGGTCGTCGGGCTCGGCGACCGCGTACGCCATCCGCTCGGCGTCGGACAGGGTCACGCGGACCTCGACGCAGTCGGCCGGGGCGATGTAGCCCTGCGCCTCGATGTCCTTCCACGGCGCGTCGAACCGCTTGGGCCCGATGAGCGAGAAGACGTCGGCCTCGCGGCCGTCCTCACGTACGAGGGTCGCGGTGAGGCCGAGGCGCCGGCGGGCCTGCAGGTCGGCGGTCATGCGGAAGATCGGCGCGGGCAGCAGGTGCACCTCGTCGTAGACGACGAGGCCCCAGTCGCGCGCGTCGAGCAGGTCGAGGTGCGGGTAGATGCCCTTGCGCTTGAGCGTGAGGACCTGGTAGGTCGCGATGGTCACCGGGCGGATCTCCTTGCGCGCACCGGAGTACTCGCCGATCTCGTCCTCGGTGAGCGTGGTCCGCTCGAGGAGCTCGTCCTTCCACTGCCGCGCGCTCACCGTGTTGGTCACGAGGATGAGCGTCGTCGCCTTGGCGGCGGCCATCGCGCCGGCGCCGACGAGCGTCTTGCCCGCCCCGCACGGGAGCACGACGACGCCCGACCCGCCGTCCCAGAACCCGTCGACGGCCTGCTGCTGGTAGGGCCGCAGCTCCCAGCCGTCCTGCGTCAGGTCGATCGGGTGGGCCTCGCCGTCGACGTACCCGGCGCGGTCCTCGGCCGGCCAGCCGACCTTGAGCAGCTCCTGCTTGAGGGTGCCGCGCTCGGAGGGGTGGACGACGACCTCGTCGGGGGAGAGCATCTCGCCGAGCAGCGGCTTGATCTTCTTGTGCCGCATGACCTCGGTGAGCACGGCGCGGTCGGTGGCGCGCAGCACGAGCTGCTCCCCGTCCTTGTCCAGCACGAGCCGGCCGTAGCGGTCCATCGTCTCGGCGATGTCGACGAGCAGGGCCTGCGGGACGGGGTAGCGCGAGTGGGTGACGAGGGCGTCGACGACCTGCTCGGCGTCGTGGCCGGCAGCCCGGGCGTTCCACAGGCCGAGCGGGGTGATCCGGTAGGTGTGGATGTGCTCCGGGGCGCGCTCGAGCTCGGCGAAGGGGGCGATGGCCCGCCGCGCGTCCGCCGAGCGCTCGTGGTCGACCTCGAGCAGCAGCGTCTTGTCGCTCTGGACGATGAGCGCGCCGTCGAGGCTCACGTCGAGCTCCCGGCCGCGACGACGACGACGAAGAACCCGACGACCACCAGGACCGTCAGCAGCAGGAGCGCGCCGAAGGTGATCCAGCCGATGTTGGTCAGGCGCCGCGCGCCCTCGGGGTCGGTGGCGTTCTTCGTCAGGCCGAGGATGCCCAGGATGAGCGCCGGGATGCCGGCGACGCAGCAGTACCCAGAGGCCATCGCCATGCCGGAGAAGACGACGAGGACGATCGCCGAGACATTGACCGGCGCCGGTGGCGGCAGGTGCCCGTAGGGCGGCGGCGCGAACAGGCCCGGTCCCGCCGGGCCCGGCCCCATCGGGGCGGGCGGTCGGGCGCCGGGCTCGTACGCCGGCGGGCGAGCGGGCTCGTCGTCGCGCACGTACGGGTCGGACACGTAGGGGTCCGTGCCCCGCGGGTCGGGCCGCTGCGACGGGTACGGGTCCTGGCTCATCTGTGGTGTCCTCCCTGACCCGTGGTGTCCCGGGCCCGGCACCACGGTACGTGATGGGAGCATGGTCCTCATGAGTCGTGTACTGCCGCAGACCGAGCCGCTGACGGGTCTGCCCGAGCGGGTGACGATCTACGAGGTCGGGGCGCGTGACGGGTTGCAGAACGAGAAGGCGAGCGTCCCCACCGAGATCAAGGCCGAGTTCGTCCGCCGCCTCGTCGCCGCCGGCCTCGAGACCGTGGAGACCACCTCCTTCGTCTCCCCGCGCTGGGTGCCGCAGCTCGCCGATGCGACCGAGCTGCTGGACCAGCTCGGTGAGGCGGGGCAGGGCCCCCTTCGTCCCGTGCTCGTGCCCAACGAGCGAGGTCTTGACCGCGCGCTCGAGGCCGGGGTCGGTGCCGTGGCGATCTTCGGGAGCGCGACGGAGACCTTCGCGCAGAAGAACCTCGGGCGCTCGCGCGCGGAGTCGGTCGAGATGTTCGCGCCGGTCGTGCAGCGGGCGCAGGACGCCGGGCTCTGGGTCCGCGCGTACGTCTCGATGTGCTTCGGGGACCCGTGGGAGGGCCCGGTGCCGGTGGCGCAGGTCGCCGACGCCTGCGCCGAGCTCATGGACCTCGGTTGTGACCAGCTCTCGGTCGGCGACACCATCGGCACCGGCACCGCCGGGCACGTCGAGGCGCTGCTCGCGGAGCTCGAGCGGCGCGGCATCGGGACGGACCGGGTCGGCGTGCACTTCCACGACACCTACGGCCAGGCGCTCGCCAACACGCTGACCGCGCTGCGCGCCGGCGTCACCGTCGTCGACGCGTCCACGGGCGGTCTCGGCGGCTGCCCGTACGCGAAGTCGGCGACCGGCAACCTCGCGACCGAGGACCTCGTGTGGATGCTCGACGGCGCCGGTGTCGAGACGGGCGTCGACCTCGACGCCCTCGTGTCCACGAGCGTGTGGATGGCCGAGCAGCTCGGCAAGCCCTCGCCGTCGCGGGTGGTCAAGGCCCTGACGGGCGCCTGACGAAGGGGGATCCTCACCCCGGGGCGACGACCCCGGTGATCCGGTGCAGGGAGAACATCTGCAGCGTCGAGTCGACCTCGCCGATCACCCTGCCGCCCTCGACGGCGGTGGGGTGGAAGAGCATCCGCCTGGTCGCGCCGGTCGCGTCGGCGATGCCGAGCCAGACGGCTGCCCGGTCGGCGACGGCCTCGCGCAGGAGCGCCGAGCTGCTCGCCGGGTCGAGCGCGGGGATCGTCGGCGCCCCGTCGTCGTCGACGCGGCGCTGGTGCTCGGCGCGGACCTCGCCCTCGCGCAGCCGACGCAGGACGTCGGGCGAGGGCTCGGGGGCGACCTCGACGACCGGGCGCTCGCGCCGCGGCGTGATCCGCTGGCCGGGCGGCCGGACCGAGACGACGCCGCCCACGCCCTCGAGGGCGGGTGAGGCGCCGACCTCACGCAGCGCCTCGAGCAGCACCGTCGGCCCCACGGGCGAGACGAGGACGGTCGGGGCGAGCTGGCGCAGCTGCAGGTGGGTGAGGTCGCGGTGGGTCAGCAGGGTCTCGAGGTGGGTCGGGTCGTCGCTGCGCAGGTAGCTGCCCGCGGTGCCGACCCGCAGCTGCCCGTGGCGCCGGGCCACGTCGCGCACGAGGTAGTCGAGCGGCTGCGGGACCGGGGTCGCGCTGAACCGCGCGAGCGTCTCGAGCAGGTCGTCGGCGGTCAACCCGGCGTCGAAGGCCGCGCGCAGCGAGGTCTCGGTGAACCGGTGGACGCCCGCGCCCCCGCGCGACTCGAGCACCGCGCTGCGCCGCAGGAGCGCGGCGAGCTCGGGGACGGGGGTGCCCGGGACGATCGCGGTGAGGTCGGCCTGGAGGAGGAGCCGGTCGACGGGCTCGGGCACGAGGGCGGCGAGTGCCCGGGTCGCGGCGGCCTCGTCGGTACCCAGCAGCCGGCCGAAGGAGCCGAGCGCGCCGCGGCCGGTGATCCCGAGGGCCTCGCACTCCCTCACAAGCCCGGCGACGACCTCGTCGGCCTGGTGCGGCATGCGCCGCGGCCGGCGGTGGCGCAGCAGCGCGACCAGCTCGGTCGGGGTGGGCGCGGTCCCGGGCGGCAGTGCGGCGAGGATCTCGAGCAGGTCGTGGCGCAGGGCACGGACCGGCGGCCAGACCATCCCCTCGGAGAGGGCGTTGACGCGGCCCCCGTCGTCGGGCGCGGGCACTACGCCGGCGCGCAGGGAGTGCAGCCACGGCCCGGCGAGGGAGGTCCAGCGCTCGGCGGGGGTGTGCGAGCGCCAGTCCTCGACGGCGGTCGTGAGCCGCCACGTCGGCTCCGCCGCCTGGTCGTCGCAGATGAGGTGGGCGCCGAGCGCGAGGTCGAGCAGGAAGGTCGCGCTCGGCTCGTCGACGTCGACCTTGCCGGCGAGGGAGCGCAGGTCGCGCACCGCGAGACCCCCGCTGCGCAGCACCCGGGGGCGGGCGGCCTCGATGTGGTCGAGCAGCTCGTCGACGAGGGCGAGCGCCTCGGTCGCAGAGGCCGCGGCGGCGAGGTCCACGTCGCCGGCGTCGGCCGTGCGCGCGGCGATCTCGGGTCCGGTCAGCGGGGTCTGGAGGAGGCGTCCGCCGCGCACGTGCAGGGCGACCTCGCGCGGCACGACGACGTGGTCGGCGTCGGCCGGGGCGACGAGCCCGGCGTCGACCAGGTCGGCCACGGCGAGGCCGGTGCGCCCCTCGGGGTCGCTCGGCCGGGCCGCGGTGGGTCCGTGCTGGGCGATGCGCTCGAGGACGCGTCGCGGCTCCGGGCGAAGGGAGCAGACCGCCTCCTCGAGGTCGTCCGGCAGGGCGTGGCCCAGGTCCTGCGACGTCGGGCCGAGCCCCGCGGGGTGCGGGCCGAGGACGTCGGTGACGGTCCGGGCGAGGACCGGTCCGTCCGGAGAACGCCAGAGGAGGGCGGCGACGGTGAGGTCCTCGAGGAGGGGGGCGGCGCCCCCTTCGTCCGTGCCCAGGAGGGGGGCGACGACCGCCGGGTCGGTGCTGCCGGTGAGGGCGCAGGCCTGGAGCGCGGTGAGGTGCGGCAGGTCGAGGTGGTCGACGGCGCGGGCGGTGCTGGCACGGGTGCTCGCCCGGGCGGCCAGTGCCGTCAGGTCGGCCGGCTGCGGCCGGGCCAGGTCCGGGCGCAGCTCCAGCAGGGCCACGAGCTCCTCGTCGGAGCGGTGGCGGATGTCCTCGGCGAGGGAGCGCACCGACACAACGGTAGTTCAGCCGACGGACGACCCGGTCGGCGAGGCCGTCCGGGCCACGCCGTTGACCTCGGGGCTGATGAGCCGTTCGAGCCGCAGCATGACCCAGCCGGTGAGCACGAGGCCGGCGACGATGGTCCCGATGAAGGCGCCGCCGAGGTCGCGGTCGAGCAGGAAGCCCGCGGCGAGCGGGCCGAGCACGCCGCCGGTCATGAAGGCCGTCGACTGCGCCGCGTTGACCCGACCCCGCAGGTGGTCGGGTGCCATGTCGTTGGTGATCGCCGGCAGGGTCGGCTGGAGGAGGGTCTCGCCGAGGCCGAAGAGCGCGCCGAAGAGGACGACGAGGACGGCGGCCGCGAGCGTGCCCGGCAGCAGCCCGCTCAGGCCCATCGCGCCCCAGGCGCCGAGCCAGATGACGAGCATGATGAGGCCGACGCGGGTGCGGCGGTGGCCCTCGATGCGGTGCAGCACCCAGAACTGCAGGAGCACGATGACGGCCGTGTTGGCGGCGAAGAGGACGCCGATCGTCTCGGTGCCGACCTGCGAGACGGTGCGCGCGAAGGCCGGGATGCCCGCCTCGAGCTGCCCGTAGCCGACGAAGCTCGAGACGACCGCGAGCAGGAGCACCCAGCGCATGCCCGGCAGCCGCAGGACCGTGGCGTAGCTGGGCCGCGGGCCGTCGTCGTCGGGCGCCTCGGCCCGCGCGTGCACGTGGCGCAGGGGGCCGAGCAGCCAGGCTCCCGGGATGAGGACGAGCACCGCGTCGACCAGGAAGATCGCCTCGAAGGTCACCGGCCGCGTGACGTCGACGAAGGCCCCGGCGACGAGACCGCCGACGCCGATGCCGAGGTTGAGCAGCGCGAAGTTGACGCCGAAGTACCGCTGCCGCAGCGGTCCCCGCACGAGCGCGGAGATGAAGGTGTTGGCGGCGGACCAGCCGATGCTCGCCGACAGCCCCATGAGGGCCGCGCCCAGGACGGCGACGGGGACGGTGACGGCGAAGGCCATCGCGATCGCCCCGAGGCTCTGGCAGACGCCCGCGACGATGAGCATCCACCTCGCGCCGAGGCGGTCGGTGAGGCTGCCCATGGGCGCGGCCGCCAGCGCCGCGACGAGGGCGAGCAGCGCCATGATCGAACCCGCCGTGTCGAGGGCGACATGGCGCACCTCGTGCAGGTAGATGACCGTGAAGGGCAGCGTCATGCCCCGCCCGAGGTGCTGGAGGGCGACCGTGGAGAGGAGGAACCTCCCTTCGCGCGGCAGCGCCCGCCAGAAGCCGGGAAGGCCGTTGCCGATCTCGGAGGTGGGGACGTCCTTGGGCAGCGCGGTCACGAGGGGACATCCTGCCCCCGGCCACCGACAGCCGACCACCGGATTTCGGCTCCCACGCGTTAGCCTTGCGGTTGGCGCACATCCGTGCGCCCATCCAGACGCAGGACGAGCAAGAGGTGCACGGTGCCCACTGGCAAGGTCAAGTGGTACGACGCGGAGAAGGGCTTCGGCTTCATCTCCGGGGACGACGGCGAGGACATCTTCCTGCACGCCAACGCCCTGCCCGAGGGTCTGACGACCCTCAAGGGCGGCACCCGTGTCGACTACGGCATCGTCGAGGGCCGCCGCGGCGCCCAGGCGCTGTCCGTCAAGGTCCTCGACGCCCCGCCGAGCGTCAGCTCCAACATCCGCCAGCGCGACCGCAAGCCGGCCGAGGACATGGCCGCGATCGTCGAGGACGTCATCAAGCTCCTCGACGACGTGGGCAACGCCCTGCGCCGCGGCCGATACCCCGACAGGGGCCACGGCGCCAAGGTCGCCCAGGTCCTGCGTCGCATCGCCGACGACCTGGAGGGCTGACATGACCGAGAGTGCCACGCAGCCCCGTACCCGGGCCAAGGCTCGGCCCAAGGCCGACGCCGTCCTGGCTGCGGCCGTCGAGCCCGCGCGCCGCGAGCTGCTCGAGGCGACGAAGGGGGAGGGCGTCGGCGAGCACGTCGGCTTCACCCTTGACGCCGAGCGCCTCGGCACCCACTGGTTCGCCGCGACCCTGCCCGGCTACGGCGGCTGGGCCTGGGCCGTCACCGTCACCCGCGCGCCGCGCTCCAAGAGCGCGACGGTCTGCGAGTCCCAGCTGCTCCCGGGCGACGACGCCGTCCTCTCGCCCGAGTGGCTGCCCTGGGCCGAGCGCCTCGCGCCCGGTGACGTCGGCCCCGGCGACGTCACCCCCAGGATCGACGACGACCCCAACCTCGTGGCCGGCTTCGAGGCGACCGGCGAGGAGGACGTCGACGCCGTCGCGCTGTGGGAGCTCGGGCTCGGCCGTCCCCGCGTGCTCTCCGCCGAGGGCCGGGACACCGCCGCCCAGCGCTGGTACGACGGCGCGCACGGCCCGACGGCCGAGGTGGCGGTCAAGGCCCCCGCGGCGTGCGAGAGCTGCGGCTACTTCCTCCCGATGGCCGGCGAGCTGCGCCGCGTCTTCGGCGTCTGCGCCAACGAGTGGAGCCCGAGCGACGGCGGCGTCGTGAGCCGCGACCACGGCTGCGGTGCGCACTCCGAGATCGACATGGGCGCCCCCGAGCCGGAAAAGGTCGGGACCCCCATCCTCGACGACGAGGTCCTCGAGACCCTCTGAGGCGCCATACGATGGCGCCCATGACCACCCCTGCTGCGCCTCCGGTGGAGGCCTCCGCGATCGAGCGGTACTTCAAGATCCACGAACGAGGTTCGACGGTCGCGCAGGAGGTCCGCGGCGGGTTCGCGACCTTCTTCACGATGGCCTACATCGTCGTCCTCAACCCGCTGATCATCGGCACCCAGGCCGACTCGACGGGTGGCTTCCTCGGCGGGGGTGACGCACCCAACCTCCCGATGGTCGCGGCCGCCACGGCGCTCGTCGCCGGCGTGATGACGCTCCTCATGGGCGTCGTCGCCAACTACCCGCTGGCGCTCGCGGCGGGTCTGGGGCTCAACGCCTTCGTCGCCTTCGGCATCGCCAAGCTGCCGGAGATGACGTGGGCCGACGCGATGGGCCTGGTCGTCCTCGAGGGTCTGATCATCCTGCTGCTCGTCCTCACCGGGTTCCGCAAGGCGGTGCTGCACGCCGTGCCGCCGCAGCTGAAGACCGCGATCTCGGTCGGCATCGGCCTCTTCATCACCATCGTCGGTCTCGTCGACGCCGGCTTCGTGCGCAAGGCCGCCGGCGGTCCCCTCGGTGAGCTGGGCGTCGGCGGCTTCCTCGCCGGCTGGCCGCTGCTCGTCTTCGTCATCGGCCTCTTCATCATCGTCACGCTCCACGTGCGCGGGGTGAAGGGCGCGATCCTCTACGGCATCCTCGGCACGACGGTCCTCGCGATCGTCGTCGAGGCGGTCTTCGACATCGGCTCGCAGACCAACAGCAAGGGCGAGCTGGTCAACCCGACCGGGTGGGGCCTCAACGTCCCGACCATCCCGGGCTCGCTCGTCGCGGCGCCCGACTTCGGCCTGCTCGGTGACTTCAGCCTGCTCGGGTCCTTCGAGAAGATCGGCATCGTCTCGGCGATGCTGCTCGTCTTCACGATCCTGCTCGCGGACTTCTTCGACACGATGGGCACGATGGTCGCCGTCGGTGCCGAGGGCCACCTGCTCGACGAGGAGGGCAACCCGCCCAACTCGCAGCGCATCCTCATCGTCGACTCCCTCGCCGCCGCCGCCGGTGGTGCCGCGTCGGTCAGCTCCAACACGAGCTACATCGAGTCCGCCTCCGGTGTGGGCGAGGGGGCGCGCACGGGCCTGGCCTCGGTCGTGACCGGCGTGCTCTTCCTGCTCGCGACCTTCCTGTCGCCGCTCGTCTCGGTCGTCCCGTACGAGGCCGCCACCCCGGCGCTCGTGCTCGTCGGCTTCCTGATGATGCAGCAGGTCAAGGAGATCGACTGGGACGACCTGGAGATCGCGATCCCGGCCTTCCTCACGATCATCCTCATGCCGTTCACCTACTCGATCACCGCGGGCATCGGCGCCGGGTTCGTCACCTACGTCTTCATCAAGGCCGTGCGTGGCCGGGCCGCGGCGATCCACCCGCTCATGTGGCTCGTGGCCGCGCTCTTCGTCCTCTACTTCGCGATCGACCCGATCAAGGGGATGCTCGGGGTCGGCTGACCTCCCCCCTTCGTCCTCCGCGGGGTCCGACCCGC
>NZ_JBDIVG010000031.1:0-24874 GCF_039631275.1 Janibacter sp. LM | reverse complement strand
TCGTGGCCGCGCTCTTCGTCCTCTACTTCGCGATCGACCCGATCAAGGGGATGCTCGGGGTCGGCTGACCTCCCCCCTTCGTCCTCCGCGGGGTCCGACCCGCACCTGAACCCGCATTCCCCTAGGGCAATGCGGGTTCAGGTCTGCATTGCCCTAGGGGAATGCAGACGTCGTCGAGGTAGTTAGCACGGGTAATGAGTTGTGCTAACTTGTTGCGAGACGAAGGGAGACCCGTGACCCAGACGACCACGAGGGCGAAGGGAGTGGGCTCGCTCAGCGAGGACCTGCGCCTGGCATGCATGCGCATCAGCCGCCGGATCCGCTTCGAGAGCACCGACGAGGTCGCGCCGCACCACTTCTCCGTGCTGGCCCGGCTCGAGGGCGGCCCGCTCACCCCCCGCGCGCTCGCGGACGTCGAGAAGGTCTCCGCGCCGAGCATGACCCGCACCGTCGGCTGCCTCGTCGACGACGGCCTCGTCGAGCGCCACGACGACCCGCAGGACGGGCGCCGGGTGCTCGTCGAGCTCACCGCCGAGGGCCGCGAGACCCTCGCGCGCACCCGTCGGCGCCGGGACCGCTGGATGTCCGAGCGGGTGGCCGAGCTGACCCGCGAGGAGCGACAGGCCCTCGAGGTCGCCGCCGAGATCCTCGGCAGGATCGCGGCCCGTTGAGCCCGACCTTCGCCTCCCTCTCGATCCGCAACTACCGCATCTACGCGAGCGGCGGTCTCGTCTCCAACGTCGGCACGTGGATGGGTCGCGTCGCCCAGGACTGGGTCGTGCTCACCGAGCTCACCGACCACTCCGCGAGCGCGCTCGGCATCGTCACGGGACTGCAGTTCCTGCCGATGCTGCTCCTCGCTCCGTGGACCGGCGCGGTCGCCGACCGCTACCCCAAGCGCGTCCTGCTGCTGCTGACGCAGACCCTCCTCGGCCTGAGCGCGCTCGTCGGCGGTGTGCTCGTCGTGACCGGCAGCGCGCAGCTGTGGCACTTCTACGGCCTGGCGCTGCTCACGGGCGTCGCGACCGCCTTCGACAACCCGGCCCGACAGACCTTCGTCGCCGAGATGGTCCCGCGGGAGCGGCTGGCCAATGCCGTGGCGCTCAACTCCGCGTCCTTCAACCTCGGCCGGCTCATCGGCCCGGCCGTCGCCGGCCTCGTCATCGCCTGGGTCGGCTCGGGGGAGGCGCTGCTCGCCAACAGCCTGACCTTCGTCTCCGTGATCATCGCGCTGCTGCTCATGCGGGCGAGCGAGCTGACGCCGGCACCGCGCGCGACCGGGCGCGGCTCGGCGCTCGAGGGCCTGCGCTATGTGCGCGGGCGGCCCGACATCGTCCTCGTCATGGTGCTGATCTTCATGCTCGGCACCTTCGGCATGAACTTCCAGATCACCATCGCGCTCATGGCGACCAAGGTCTTCGACCGCGGGGCGCAGGACTACGGCCTGCTCGGCTCGATCATGGCGGTCGGCTCGCTGAGCGCCGCGCTCATGGCCGCCCGCCGCAGCGAGCCGCGGCTGCGGGTGCTGCTCACCTCGATGGTCGGCTTCACCTTCGCCGCGACGGGCGCCGCGCTGGCGCCGACCTACGTGACCTTCGCCATCGCGCTGGCCGCCTGCGGCCTGACCGCGCTCACGGCGATGACGACGGCCAACGCGATGGTCCAGATGCGCACCGATCCGGTGATGCGCGGTCGGGTCATGGCCCTCTACATGGCCATCTTCTTCGGCGGCACGCCCCTCGGCGCCCCGATCATCGGCTGGGTCGGGGACGTCCTCGGGCCGCGGTGGACGATCGGCATCGGGGCGATCGCGATGGCCATCACCCTGGTCGGTGTGTCGACCTGGCTGGCTCGGCACGAGAATGTGGAGGTGACGTACTCCAGCCAACGCCGCCCGAGGGTCCGGGTCTCCTCCGCACCCACCCACGACATCCCGCAGGCCGCCCAGTGACCCCCCGCTTCCGCCGCACGATGACCTGGCTCGTGCTCGGGTCGCTCGTCCTCGTCGCGGTGCTCTCCGCCTTCCTCTAGCCCCCCGGGCGGCGAAGGGGGGCGCGGCCGCGCCCCCTTCGTCCGGTCGAGGTGACACGGGACGAAGGGTGACCGACCGGATAGCCGGTCGGTATTACCTCGACCCGGCGGGGCGGGGGAGCAGGGTGAGGCAGCGCGGCGCCGGCTCGAAGGCCGGGTGCGGGTCGGCCCGGCGCACGAAGAGCAGCAGCCCGCCGATCTCGTGCTCCTCGTAGCCCACCGGCCGGCAGGACCGCCACAGGTCCAGGTCCGCCGCCGTGGAGCCGCCGGCGAAGGCGGGGTCGACGAGCAGTGCCCGGGGCGCGAGGGAGCCCGGCATGTGCGTGGTCAGGTGCCGCTCGGGCAGCGCCGTCCTGACCGTCCACGGGTCCGCCCAGACGGTGAGGGTCGTGCCGGCAGGGACCTCGGCGCGCACGACGTCCGGAGCCAGCACGAGGCCGGAGGGCTGGGTCCGGGCCACGACCTCGACCTGCTCGACACCGAGCCGGACGGCGGGCAGCAGCGCCAGCGCAGCCACCACCGTCGCAGCGACGGCCCGTCTGCCCGAGCGCGAGCCCGAGCTCGGGGCCAGACCGGCGCCCGCGAGCGCCACGAGGAGCGGCCACCACACGTACTGGTAGTGCGGCAGCTGCACCGGGGAGAGGGAGAGCGCCAGGACCAGACCCAGCAGGGTCACGCCGACGGGGGTGGCCCGCAGCCCGTGCCGCACCCACCCGACGAGCAGCGCGACGACGAGACCTGCGGCGACCGGCACCCCGAGCCGCTCCACGCTGAACCACAGCGAGGACCAGATCGGCGCGTGCTGGTGGGTCTCCCCGGCCACGACGACGGCGTGGCCGGCCTCGGCGTGCTCGAGCTGGAAGGTCACCGGCGTCGTCATCGCCGCGACGGCGTCGCCCTCCATCGGCACGAAGGGGAAGAGCCAGGCCAGCCCGGCGACGACCGCGGCCCCCACGGCGAAGGGGAGGACCCGCGCCGACCCGCGTGGCCGCCGGAGCGCGACCGCTGCCGGCACCGCCGACGAGCAGCCAGCGGGTCTGCCGTCGGGCGACCGCGTGCAGCCAGGCGAGCTGGGCGGCGGCCACGAAGAGCCCCATGACGGCCTCGAGCGTCGCCGTGCGCCCCGGCGCGAAGGGCAGCGCCCACCACACCAGCGCCGTGACGACGCCGGCGACCGTGCTCCACCGCCCGGGCCGTCCGATCCGCCACACGAGCACGGCGATGACGATCCCGGTGAGCCACGTCGCGATCGCCGAGGGGAGGCGGGCGGCCACCAGCGTGTCACCGAGCGCCAGGTGCGCCAGGGCCATGAGCTCCTTGACGAGCGGCGGGTGCTGCGCGTTGACGAGCCAGTCGCCGTCGAGCAGCCCGAGTGCGGCCTCGTGGTAGTACAGCTCGTCGCCGCGCAGGTGCACCGCGTCGAGGCGCCACCCGACCGTGAACGCCCCGAGACCGCTCGCGGTGAGCAGCGCGAGATGTCGCGCCCGCGGGCGCAGGGTCAGAGTCGCTCCAGCACGAAGTCGACGCAGGCGAGCAGGGCCGACACGTCCTCCGGGTCGACGGCGGGGAAGGTGGCGATGCGCAGCTGGTTGCGCCCCAGCTTGCGGTAGGGCTCGACGTCGACGATCCCGTTGCGGCGCAGGGTCGCCGCGATCGCGGCCGCGTCCACGTCGTCGACGAAGTCGACCGTCGTGATGACCTGCGACCTGGCGGCCGGGTCGGTCACGAAGAGGCTCGTGGCATCCCCCTTCGTCGCCCAGTCGTGGATCCGCGAGGAGCTGTCGGCCGTGCGGCCCGACGTGAAGGCCAGGCCCCCGGACTCGTTCATCCACCGCACCTGCTCGGCCATGAGCGCGAGCGTCGCCACGGCGGGCGTGTTGAGGGTCTGGTCCTTGCGGGAGTTGTCGATCGCCGCGGTGAGGGAGAGGAAGTCCGGGATCCAGCGCCCGCTCGCCGCGAGCTCCTCGGCGCGTGCGATCGCCGCGGGGGAGAGGACCGCGAACCAGATGCCGCCGTCGGCACCGAAGGACTTCTGCGGGGCGAAGTAGTAGGCGTCGGTCTGGGAGATGTCGACGGGCAGACCGCCGGCGCCGGAGGTCGCGTCGACGAGGACGAGCGCGTCCTCGTCCGCGCCGGCCGGGCGCACGACGGGCGCCATGACACCGGTGGAGGTCTCGTTGTGCGGCCAGGCGTAGGCGTCGACGCCCGCGACGGCCTCTGGGGAGGAGAGCGAGCCCGGGTCGGCCGAGCGCAGGTCGGGATCGGCGAGGAAGGGGGCCTTGCGCGTCACCGCGGCGAACTTGCTCGAGAACTCGCCGAAGACGAGGTGCTGGGAGTGCTCGCGGACGAGGCCGAGCGCGGCGATGTCCCAGAACGCGGTCGACCCGCCGTTGCCGAGCACCACCTCGTAGCCGTCCGGCAGGGACAGGAGCTCGCCGAGTCCCTCGCGCAGCCCGCCGACGATCGCGCGCACGGGCGCCTGGCGGTGGGAGGTCCCGAGGACCGTCGAGGCGATGGAGGTCAGGTACGCGACCTGCTCGGCACGCACGAGGGAGGGACCGGAGCCGAAGCGCCCCTCGCGCGGGCGCAGCTCCTCGGGGATCGTGATGTCGTCAGCCACGACAAGGATCTTGGCGCATGACGGTGGATTCGGCCCAACCGGTCCGACGGGTGGGTCAGCCGCCCCTGGCGATCTGCGAGGGCCTGGGCTCGTCGATCGTCACCGGCTCGCCCCACCTGCTGGCGGTGAGCGTGGCCTCCAGGCCGTTGAGGTCGAAGGACATCTTGCGGATGAGGTCGTCCTCGTCGAGCCACACGTCGTAGACGACCGTCTCGGGCACACCGTCGCCGCGCTCCATGCCGAGCTCGGCGAAGGCCTTGTCGGTGTCGACCTGCGCGGTGTAGTGCGTGGTCGTGGTCCCGTCGACGTCCTCCTCGCCCTTGGTGCCCGCCTTCTCGACCCCCGCGACGAAGGCGTCGAGCTGGCTGCGCATGCTCAGCAGGTTGACCTGGTCGAGGGTCTGCTCGACGAGCGGGTTGCCCGAGCCCTTGGCCACGCGGACCCACTTGGGCGGCTGCTCGAGGTAGTACTGGCCGTCGACGAGCCGGTAGCCGAGCTCCTGACCGCTGAGGTCGACGTCCATGTCGAGGGCGTCGGCCTCGAGGTCCTGCACGCCGGTCGCGGTCGTGGCCTGCTGGCCGCCGAGGGTCGCCTCGACGTCGATGTGCACCGTCGGGTTGGCAGCGACGGCCGCCTCGAGCTTGTCGGTGAACTCCCGGGCGTCGAAGGGCGTGCCGGTGTAGGTCGAGGTCGCCGTCGGGGCCGCCGTCGACGAGCCGGCGGTGGTGCTCGAGGACGTCGACGTGGCCGAGGAGGGGTCGGCGGTCCCGGGGGTGGGCGTCGAGGAGTTCGAGCGCCCCCCGGTGGACGAAGGGGAGTCCCCGGACGATGCCGAGGTGGCCGCGTCGGTCGAGCTCGCCCCGGACCCGGCCGTCGGGCCGGGTCCGCCGTCGCCACCGCAGGCGGCCAGGGCGAGCGCCGCGGACGCAGCGACGATCGTCAGCGAGGTCGTGCGCATGTGTCCCCTTCGTCGCCCGTGGTCAGACGGTCGGCAGCGCGTCGTACCCGGGGACCTCGGTGATGTCGCGGGGGCCGGGGCCGATGTAGTTGCTGCTCGGGCGGATGAGGCGACCGGTGCGCTTCTGCTCGAGCACGTGCGCGGACCAGCCGGCGGTGCGGGCGCAGACGAAGAGCGGGGTCATCATCTCGCCCGGCACATCGGCGAAGTCGAGCAGCACCGCGGCCCAGTAGTCGACGTTGGTCTCCATCTTGCGGTCCGGGTAGCGGTCCGCGAGCTCGGCGATCGCTGCCTTCTCCAGCTCGAGGGCGACCTCGTAGCGGGGGGCGCCGAGGCGCCTGCAGGTCTCGCGCAGGACGGCCGCGCGCGGGTCGTAGGCCCGGTAGACGCGGTGGCCGAAGCCCATGAGGCGCTCCTTGCGGTCGAGCGCGTCCTTGACGTACTTCGTCGCGTCGCCGGTGCGCTCGACGCCCTCGATCATGTGCTGGGCGCGCGAGGGGGCACCGCCGTGGAGCGGGCCGGACATCGCGCCGACCGCGCCGGAGAGGCAGGCCGCGACGTCGGCGCCGGTCGAGGCGATGACGCGGGCGGTGAAGGTCGAGGCGTTCATCCCGTGCTCGGCGGCGGAGATGAAGTACGCGTCGACGGCCTCGACGTGCTTGGGGTCGGGCTCGCCGCGCCAGCGGATCATGAAGCGCTCGACGATCGTCCTGCCCTCGTCGACCCGGGCCTGCGGCACCATCGCCGTGTTCTGGCCGTGGGCCGACTGGGCGATGAAGGACAGCGCCATGACCGAGGCGCGGGCCAGGTCGTCACGGACCTGGGTGTCGTCGATGTCCAGGAGCGGCTTGAAGCCCCACAGCGGCGCGAGCTGTGCGAGGGCGGACTGCACGTCGACCCGGATGTCACCGCTGTGGACGGGGAGCGGGAAGGGCTCCGCCGGCGGCAGGCCGGGGTCGAAGGAGTCGTCCACGAGCAGGCCCCAGACCCGCCCGAAGGAGACCTTGCCCACGAGGTCGTTGATGTCCACCCCGCGGTAGCGCAGGACACCCCCGGCCTTGTCCGGCTCGGCGATCTCCGACTCGAACGCGACGACGCCCTCGAGGCCGTGCTTGACATCGGTGTCGGACATGGATGCTGCCTCCCTTGGTCAACGGCTGTGCTCGTGCTCATTGAAGCACTCTCGTTGGAGAGGACCGGCCGGTAGCATGCCCGGAGCCGCTCCGGCGGCCACCTTCCCACGATCCACGAGGAGCCCGCCGTGGCACGTTCCCGCCTGGGGTACAGCCCCGCGCTCGACGGCGTCCGCGGGCTCTTCATGCTCGGTTTCATGGCCTACCACTTCGGGGTGGACCAGCTCGCGGGCATGTGGGTGTGCATCAACCTCTTCTTCGTCCTCTCTGCCTTCCTCATCGTGCGTCTGCTCGTGGAGGAGAAGGTCACCCGCGGCGACATCGACGCCCTGGCCTTCTACGGGCGGCGGGCCCGGCGCCTGCTGCCGGCGCTCTTCCTCGTCCTCGCCTTCGTCATCACCTACGCCGTCGTGTGGGCCGACGACACCGTGCGGCGCAGGATCGGCGGGGACGTGCTCGCGACCCTCGGCTACGTCATGAACTGGCGACTCGTCGCCGACGGCGACCAGTACTTCGGCACCGCGGGCGGGGCGTCCCCCCTTCGTCATGCCTGGACGCTGGCGATCGAGGAGCAGTTCTACGTCCTCGTCCCCTTCGTCGTCCTCGGGCTCATGGCCGTGGCGCGCTCGCGACGCCTCATCACGCTCGTCCTCCTCCTCGCCGCCGTGGCCTCGGCCGTGTGGACCGCGGTCGTCGGCTTCCACGACGCGAGCGACTACCCCCGCGTGTACTACGGCACCGACACCCGCGCCCAGGCCCTCTTCCTCGGAGCGGCCCTCGGCGTCTGGCTCGCGCCCGGCCGCGGCGGGGCCGTCCCGACCTTCTCCCGGCCCGTCGTCGCGGTCGCGGGGGTCGTCGGTGTGGTCTCGAGCGTCTTCTCCTTCGTCGTCGTCGACCCGTACTCCGGGTGGATGTTCAACCTCGGCGGCATGTTCTTCTTCGCCGTCGGCAGCGTGCTGCTCGTCATCGCCTGCGTCGACGAGCGGCCGAGCTGGGTCCAGACCGTCTTCGGCTGGCGCCCGCTGGCCTACGCCGGGCGCCTGTCCTACGGGCTCTACCTGTGGCACTGGCCGATCTGGCTGGCCGTCGGCGACGGGCGCCTGTCCGACAACGCGATCGTCGACTTCGTCCTGTGCTCCGTGCTCACCGTCGCAATCGCGCACCTGAGCTACCAGCACCTCGAGCGCCCGGTCATCAAGCACGGCGTGCGGGGGATCGCCCCGTCGCTGCGCCGCACGCCCGCCGTCGCCGTCGTCGTGCCGATCGCGCTGCTCGCCGGTGGCGGACTGGCCGTCGCCCAGAGCGCCCCGCAGGACGGCAACGACACCGAGGTCGCCGCGGTCGTCCCCGCCGGCCCGCCGCCGGACATCGTGCGCGGCCAGTCGACGTACGCGCCCGACGAGCCGGCGCGGATCGGCGTCTACGGCGACTCCGTCCCCTTCTTCCTCACCGAGCGCTTCCCGCGGGAGACCTTCCCCGGGGTCGAGCTGCACAACTACTCGCGCGAGGGCTGCGACCTCCTCTCCGAGCCGATGAGCTGGGCCCCCGGGTTCCAGATGGGCAACGAGGAGCTGTGCACGCAGATGAAGCGGGAGTGGCCCGGCCGCTTCGAGAGCGCGCGGGACGACGTGCTCCTCGTCTTCGCCTCGCCGCTGCTCGCGGTCCCGCACGTCGTCGACGGCGAGCGCCTCTGGCTCGACGACCGGGAGTACCGCGCCCTCATCACCGACCGCCTCGACACGGTGCGAAGGGAGGCCCTCGACGCCGGCGCGGAGCAGGTCCAGATCGTCAACGTCCCCTGCCGCAAGCCCAACCGCGAGTCGATCCCCGAGGAGTTCCGCGTCGTCTTCGACTCCAGCCCCGAGGTCGTCAAGGAGTACGAGGACCCCCGCCGGATCAACGCGCTCGTCAAGGGCTGGGCGGCCGGGCACGACGACGTCGAGCTCGTCGACCTGCACGGCGCGCTGTGCTCTGACGGCTACCCGGACCGGATCGAGGGCATCCAGGTCTTCAACGACTACCTGCACTTCTCGCCCGAGGCGACGCCGATGGTCTGGAGCTACCTGCTCGGCGAGGTCAGCGACAACTACGCGAAGGCGCGGCCGTGAGGTGGTCCCGTCTCACCGGTGAGCTCACGACCTCCGCCGGCACGCAGCGCCTCGCCGCCCTCGACGGGTACCGCGGGCTCTTCGTCACCCTCGTGCTGCTCTACCACTTCGGCGTCACGGCGCTCGTAGGCGGCTGGGTCGGCATCAACCACTTCTTCGCCTTCTCCGGGTACCTCATCACCCGGCTGCTCATCTCCGAGCGGGCGCAGACCGGTCGCATCGACGTCGTGCGGTTCTACAGGCGGCGGGCCGAGCGGCTCGTGCCCGCGCTCGTCGTCGTGTGCGGCGCGGTGCTCGTCGCCTCGCTCTTCGGTGGCTCGGCCCACCGGCACCGCGACGCCGGTGACGTGCTGGCCTCGCTCTTCTTCGTGCAGAACTGGCGACTCATCGGCCGGGACGACGCGTACTTCGAGCAGGTCGGCAACCCCTCGCCGCTGCAGCACGCGTGGACCCTCGGCGTGGAGGAGCAGTTCTACCTGCTCGTGCCGCTGCTCGTGCTCGCGCTCTTCGCCCTCTTCCGGACCAGCCGCACCGCGCGCCTGGTCGTCGTCGGCGCGCTCGCCGTCGCGTCGACGCTCTGGACCGCCCACCTGGCCGGTCAGGGCGTCGACTTCGCCCGGCTGTACTACGGCACCGACACCCGCGCGCAGGCGCTGCTCGTCGGTGCCGGGGTGGCGGTGCTCCTCGGGCGGGACCACCGCGGTCGACCGGGGCGGCGCCCTTCGCTCGCCGCGACCCAGGCCATCGGGGTCGTCGGCCTGCTCATCTCGCTCTCGGCCTTCTTCGTCGTCGGGCCGCGCAGCGAGTGGCTCTTCACGAGCGGCGGCATGCTCCTCTTCGCGATCGGCGCCGCGATGATGGGCGTCTCCGCGACCGACCCGCGGCCGATGGCGCTCAACCGGCTGGCGAGCTGGGGACCCGCGGTCCTGCTCGGCCAGATGACCTACGGCCTGTACCTCTACCACTGGCCGATCCACCTCTGGCTCGGTCCGGTGCTCGACGGGCTGCCGCTCGCGCTGTCGGTGGCCGTGCAGCTCGCCGTGACCGTCGTCGTCGCCTTCGTCTCCTTCCGCTGGCTCGAGGTGCCGGTGCTGCGGCACGGCTTCGGCGTGCTGGTGCCGCGGCGGACCGGGCCGCCGCGGTGGACGGTGCCGGTCGCTGCGGTCGGGGCCGTGGCGCTGCTCGCGGGCTTCGTCTTCACCCGTCCGGTGAGCCGCGACGACCTCGACGTCCCGCCCCTCGTCGCATCCGACGGCGACTTCACCGCGGCCGACCCACCGGTCTCCTTCGCGCTGCTCGGCGACTCGGTCGGCGTCTCGCTCGCCGACGGCTGGCAGGCCGATGCCTACCCCGGCGTGACGATGACCAGCCAGTCGCGCATCGGCTGCGACCTCGTCGACGCCCCGATGCTCTCCGGCGGCCAGCCCATGCCCGAGGACGCCTCGTGCGACCGGTGGCGCGAGGAGTGGCCCGGCAAGGTGCGCCAGGCGGGGGCGACCGACCTGCTCGTCCTGCCCGGTGCTCAGCTCATCGGGGACCACGAGGTCGACGGGCAGACCATCGGCTCCCGCACCCCGGAGCACGCGGCGCTCGTCCGCCGCACCCTCACCGACATCGAGCGGCGGGCGCACGAGGCCGGCGTCACGCACGTGCAGGTCACGACGATGCCCTGCCGCGAGGTCGACCCCGACAAGCTCGACCCGTCGCTGCGGCAGTTCGCCGGCCCGGTCTCGGACCCCGTCAACATCGCGTGGGTCAACGAGACCGTCACGCAGTGGGCGAAGGGGGAGGGAGACGGCGCCGAGCCGACCTCCGGTGTCCGGCGCGACGTCCTCGACCTGTGGGAGCCCTTGTGCGCCGACGGCTTCACGCCCGAGATCAACGGGGTGCCGCTCTACAGCGACACCGTGCACTTCTCGCCGGCCGGCGCGGCGTCCGTGTGGACCTGGCTGACGCCGCGGGTCGTCGAGGCATCGCAGTCGTCGTCGTAGTGTGGCGCCCATGAGCGCCTCGCCCGACGGGATCATCCCCCGCACACCGCCGTCGCCGGACCACGTGGACTACTCCGGCGAGGGGCTGTCCGAAGGGGAGGTGCCCGGCGCTCCCTTCGCTCTCGTGACGTCGTGGGTCGAGCAGGCCCGGGCGCGCCAGCTCGACCGGGGGGACGTGCCCGAGCCGCTGTCCTTCGCCATCGCGACGGTCGACGAGCAGGGACGGCCGGACGTGCGCACGGTGCTCATGCGCTTCCTGGACCCGGTGGGGCCGGGGTTCGTCACGAGCCTGGCGTCGACGAAGAGCCGGCAGCTCGAGGCGACGCCCTTCGTCGCGGCGACGCTGACCTGGCCGGCGATGTTCCGCGCGGTCCGCTTCCGCGGGAGGGCCGAGCGGGTCGACGACGCGCACCTCGACGCGTACTTCGCCGGGCGGCCGCGCGGGTCGCAGCTCAGCGCGTGGGTCTCCCACCAGTCGCAGCCGGTCGAGGGCCGCGAGCCGCTCGAGCGGGCCTGGGCCGAGGTCGAGGCGCGGTACGAGGGGCAGGACGTGCCGCGACCGACGGACTGGGGTGGCTGGCGGATCGTCGTGGACGAGCTCGAGGCCTGGGCGGGGCGCAGCAACCGCCTGCACGACCGCTTCCGCTGGACGCGGGTCGGCGAAGGGGGACTCGACGTGGCGAGCGCGTGGCGGGTGGAGCGGCTGCAGCCCTGACCCCGCCCCGGAGACCGGGTGGGCGCCGAGCCGGCCGCCTCACCAGTGGTGCATCGAGGCCCGCACCACGCCGGCGATGTCCTCCTCGGTGACCTCGCGAGGCGCCGTCGCCAGGAGCCGCTGCTGCTGCATGGTCCCCGACACGATGCCGTCGACGTCCGCCTCGCCGTAACCGAGCTCGGCCAGACCGGACGGCTGGCCGATGTCGCGCATGAGGCGGCGCAGGACCGCCGAGAGGCGTTCCGGCTCGGGCACGTCCGCGTCGAGCCCCCCCGGGTCCAGCCACCCGGCGGCTGCCAGGTGCCGCTGCGGGTCGGCCTCGAAGGTCAGCGCGAAGGCAGCAGGTGCGGTCGACGCGACCGCCATGCCGTGCGGGACCATCGCCTCGTCCACGTCGTACCCGTCCGGTCGGAAGTCCGAGCCCAGGTCGTGGACCCGACCCGCGACGGGGTAGGCATTGGCGTGCGGCACGTGCACCCCCGCGTTGCCGAAGCCCATGCCCGCGAAGGTCGCCGCGAGCGCCATGTCGGTGCGCGCCGCCTCGTCGCCCGAGACGGCCCCGCGGAAGGCGCCGGCCAGGAGGCGCATCGCCTTCTCCGCGTAGAGGTCCGCGATCGGGTTGGACCCGCAGTAGGGCACCCGTTGCCCGGCGCTCTTGTGCTCGTAGCTCGTGTACGGCCGCGCGGTCCACGACTCGAGGGCGTGGCAGAGGATGTCCATGCCGGCCGACGCGGTGACCCCGGGCGGCTGGGTCGCGGTGAGCTCCGGGTCGACGACCGCGAGGACGGGGCGCAGCCGCTCGTGGCTGATGCCCGTCTTGACCTTCGCTGCCAGCACGTCGAGCACGCAGACCGTCGTGGACTCGGCTCCGGTGCCCGTCGTCGTCGGGACCGCGACGACCGGCAGCACCGGCTGCTCGGGCGCACGACCGCCACCGACGGGCGCGTTGACGTAGTCCATGAGCTTGCCCGGGTTGGTGAGGAGCAGGGAGACCACCTTGGCCGTGTCGATGCTCGACCCGCCACCCACGGCGACGACGGCGTCGAAGGGGGCCGCCCCCTTCGCCCGCTCGACAGCGGCAGCCAGCGACGCATCGCTCGGCTCCACGGCGGCGGAGTCGTGGACCTCGACGCGCAACCCGGCCGAGCGCAGGGCCTCGGCGACCCGCTCCGGGTGACCGGTCGCGGCCAGACGCGGGTCGGTGACGACGAGGGCCGAGCGCGCACCGAGCGCACCCACGTCGTGACCGATCTCGGCGATCGCGCCGGGACCGAACTTCAACCTCGGCGCGGCATAGGTGAAGACCGTCTCCGGCGTGCTCGGGGTGGGCAGCATCATCAGGACTCCCGGTGGACCTTGTGCGCAGCGGCCTGCGCGCGTGGCTTGATGACCATGAGGTCGACGTTGACGTGCTTGGGGCGGGTCGCCATCCACGTGATCGCATCGGCGACGTCCTCCGCGACGAGCGGCTCGGCGACGCCCGCGTAGACCTGGTCCGCGCGCTCGGCGTCACCCTTGAACCGCGTCAGCGAGAAGCCCTCCGTGTGCACCATGCCCGGCGCGATCTCGGTGATCCGCACCGGCTGGTCGACGAGCTCCAGGCGCATGGTCTCCGTCATCGTCGCGAGCGCGTGCTTGGCGGCGGTGTACCCGGCGCCGCCCTCGTAGGAGGTGCGTCCAGCGGTCGAGCCGACGTTGACGATGATCCCCTCACCCGCGACGAGCGAAGGGAGCAGCGCCTGCGTCACGCGCAGGGTCCCGATGACGTTGGTCTCGTACATGGCCCGCCAGTCCTCGACGTCCCCGGTGGCGACCGGGTCGAGGCCGTACGCGCCGCCGGCGTTGTTGACGAGGACGTCGAGCCGGTCGCCGACCTCGGCAGCGAGTGCTCCGACCGAGGCGGCGTCCGTGACGTCACAGGTGACCGCGCGGCCGTCGATCTCGGCGGCGAGCTCGGTGATCCGCTCGGTGCGCCGGGCTGCGCAGACGACCTCGTGGCCGGCAGCGGCGAGGGCCCGGGCGGTGGCGGCGCCGATGCCGGAGCTGGCACCGGTGACGAGGGCGAGGGGGCGGGTCATGAGGTCTCCTCGGCGGGGGCGATCCAGGTGGCGGCGGCGGAGGCGAGGACGCGCTCGCCGTCGAGCAGGGCGGTGCCGGTGTGGCGCTTGCGGCCCTCGCGCCCGGTCTCCCAGGCGATGACGACGAGCTCACGCCCGAGCGGGACCTCGGCGTGGACCGTCGAGGTGAAGGTCCCGAGCAGCAGCGCCTCCTCGCCGAAGCCGACGGTGAAGGCACCCGGGCAGTCCAGCGCCGCGAGCACCGGCGGCAGTCCCTCCTCGGTGAGGGTCACGGGGGAGGCGAGGACGTCGTCGCGGCCGGTGACCGGTCCGACGAAGACGCGCAGACCCCCTTCGGCGTCGGGCCCGCACACGTAGCACCCGGGGTAGGGGTGGCCGGCCGCGTCGAAGCGACCCCACGCAGCCCGGGCCTCCTCGAGCGACACGGGCGCGGGGATCGTGAGGTCGGGAGCAGCGCTCCGGCGGGCGGTGGCGAGCAGCGTCTCCCCGGCGAGCAGGTGCACGGCCAGGTCGGGGCCGTCCGCGACCGACCCGTCGACCTCCCACCGCAGTGGACGCTCGAGAGGCGTCGGGGCGCTCAGGCGTACCGTCGCCGAGGTCAGGTCCCCCTCGGCGGGGACGAGATCGTCGAGTCGTTCGGTGAGCAGGCCGCTGACCCAGCCGCCGTTGCCGCACCCGGGAGGGCCGGCGTGGCGCGCGGTCACGGTGGTCGTCTCGGCTGTGGTGTGCACCACCCCAACCTAGCGACCCGGGGGCGACGGAGAGGATGAGCGGGTTGGCGGGCACGGAGACCTTCGGCTGGCGGCGGATCGCGATCCCCGCCTACGGCCCCACGCTCCTGTCCGCGTCGGCCACCGGCGCGGTCGTGCCGATCGCTGCCCTGCGCGCCGACGAGCTCGGCGCGAGTCTCGGGACGGCCGCCTTCGTCGTGGCCCTCACCGGGGTCGGCCAGCTCCTCGGGGTCCTGCCTGCCGGGTCGCTCGTGGCCCGCATCGGTGAGCGCCGCACCCTCGTGCGCGCCGGCCTGCTCGACGTCGTCGCGCTCGCCGTCGCGGGCTGGGCGCCGTCGCTGTGGCTCATGGCGCTCGCGCTGCTCACCTCGGGGCTGGCCTCGTCCGCCTTCTTCCTCGCCCGGCAGGGCTTCATGATCGACGTCCTGCCGCCGTCGCTCCTCGCCCGTGGCATGTCGCTGCTCGGTGGCGCGGTGCGCGCCGGGCTGCTGCTCGGCCCGGTGCTGGGCGCGCTCGCGATCGGCCCGCTCGGCCTGCAGGGTGCCTACGGCGTGGCGGTCGTGCTCGCGGTCGGCTCGGTCGCCACGGTGCTCACGGCGCCCGACCTCACCGCCGACCACGAGCGCGCCCGGGCCGCCGAGCCGCACACCGGGGTGCTGCGGGTCGTGCGCCACCACGCCCACCTCCTGCTCACCCAGGGTGTCGGGGCCGCGGTGATCTCCGCCCTTCGCTCCGCGCGCCTGGTGATCCTGCCGCTGTGGGCCGTGCACATCGGTCTCGACGGGGTCGACGCCTCGCAGGTCTTCGCGGTCGCGGGTGCCGCGGAGCTGCTCTTCGTCTACCCGGGCGGCTGGGTCATGGACCGACTCGGCCGGGTGTGGGTCGTGACCGCGCTGCTCACGGTCGTCTCGGCGTCCTTCCTCGTCCTGCCGCTCACGGGGACGAAGGGGGGACTGCTCGCCGTCGCGCTGCTCATGGCCCTCGGCAACGGTCTCGGGTCGGGCATCGTCATGACGCTCGGGGCGGACGCGGCGCCGACGCGCGACCGGGCCCAGTTCCTCAGCGCCTGGCGGTTGTGCGGGGAGCTCGGCCACGCCGGCGGGTCGCTGGGGCTGGGTGCGGTGACGGCCCTGGTCTCGCTGCCGGCCGCCGCGGTGGTGCTCGCCGCCA
Source organism: Janibacter sp. LM (assembly GCF_039631275.1). Taxonomy (NCBI): domain Bacteria; kingdom Bacillati; phylum Actinomycetota; class Actinomycetes; order Micrococcales; family Intrasporangiaceae; genus Janibacter; species Janibacter sp. LM. The sequence continues at coordinate 9,339 of NZ_JBDIVG010000031.1, read as the reverse complement.
CCGGTCTTGCCGGCCTGGCGTGGACGAGCGTGTGGATCGCCCGGGCCGACCGCGAGCGGGTCAGGGCATGATGGTGCCCGTGAAGGACCTCATCGACACCACGGAGATGTACCTGCGGACGATCTTCGAGCTCGAGGAGGAGGACATCCCTCCGATGCGGGCTCGGATCGCGGAGCGTCTGGGCCACTCCGGCCCGACCGTCTCCCAGACGATCGCCCGCATGGAGCGCGACGGCCTCGTGAGCCTCGGCCACGACCGTCGGCTGGTCCTCTCCGACGAGGGGCGGTTGCTCGCCACCCGCGTCATGCGCAAGCACCGGCTCGCCGAGCGCCTGCTCGCCGACGTCATCGGGCTCGAGTGGGAGCACGTCCACGACGAGGCCTGCCGCTGGGAGCACGTCATGAGCGAGCGGGTCGAGCGCAAGATCCTGGCGATGCTCCCCGAGCACCGGGAGTCGCCGTACGGCACGCCGATCCCCGGCCTCGAGGAGCTGCTCTCCGGCGAGGAAGCCACGGTCGACTACCTCTCGGGGCTCTCGAGCCTCACGGACGTCGTCGACGGGGGCCTCGCCGGCCCCTTCCGGGTGCGCCGGATCGGCGAGACCGCGCAGGTCGACCACGAGGCCCTGGCCCTGCTCACCGAGGCGCGGCTGCGCCCCCGCGAGGTCGTCACGGTGGCGGAGGAGGCGGACCGGGTCATCGTCACGCGGGCCGGCTCGGCCGCCGCCGACGGGGTCTCGCTGCCCCGCGAGGTGGCCGAGCACGTCTTCGTGGAGTCCATCTCCTCGTGACACACCGTGACCTTGGTGTGACATTCCCGTGATCTGCAGGTACGGTTCACGGGTCCACCTCCCCTGGGTGGGCCCGTCACGCGGACGCTGAGTCCTGTCACCGCAGCGACGGTTGTGCAACACACCGCATGGCAGGAGCGGGGGACCCACTCATGGGGCATCGCGGATGCTCCTCGGGGTGAAGTCCTGGGACGCAGCGGATCGCAGGGTCGATCCGGTGTCGCAGGACCGGGCCACACCTCTGGCCCGAACCCGACAGCTGACCTCGCAAGCGGGACAGAGGTAACACACGTGTCGCACAATGTCGGACGCCACCGCGCTGCCGGTCGCTACAACCCGGTGACCGAGCTCGGCCAGATCATCCACCAGACGGGCACCCCGATCGCCAAGGGCTCGGCCGTGCTGGCCGCCTCCGGTGGTCTCATCGCCGCGATCGCCATCCCCGCCCAGGCCGCCACGCCGGCCGCCGAGCTGGACCGGACCCCCGTGCAGACCGCCTCGGCGCCGGCCGCGCAGGCCGCCCCCGCGGTGACCGCGCCGAGTGCCCCGGCCTCGCAGTCCCCGGTGGCCTCCGCCTTCGGCAAGATCGCCGTCGAGCCGGTCGCCAAGCCGACCGGCCCCACGCCGTGGCAGCTGCGCATGCGCGCCGAGCGAGAGGCAGCCCGCGAGCAGGCCGCGCAGGAGCGTCGTGAGGCGCAGGAGCAGGCCGCGCAGGAGCGGGCCGCGGAGCAGCAGGCGCAGGAGGAGCAGGAGCAGGAGCAGCAGGAGCAGCAGACGCAGGAGCGCACCGAGAGCGCGCCCAGCCGTTCGCAGGAGCGTCAGGCGCCCGCTCCCGCTCCCGAGCCGGCCGCGCCCGCCGCCCCCGCGGCCTCGAGCAATGTCATCGAGATCGCGAAGCAGTACATCGGCGTCCCGTACGTCTACGGCGGTACGACCCCGTCGGGCTTCGACTGCTCCGGCTTCACGCAGTACGTCTTCGCCAAGGCCGGCAAGTCCCTGCCCCGCACGACGACCGAGCAGCAGGCCGCGACCACCCCGGTCTCCAGCCCGCAGCCCGGCGACCTCGTCTTCTTCGGCTCGCCGGCATGGCACATGGGCATCTACGTCGGCGACGGCATGATGATCGACGCGCCGCGCACCGGCAAGTCGGTCTCGATCCGGCCGATCTTCGACGGTGTCTCTGGCTACGGCCGCGTCTGAGCGGACCACCCGCACGAAGGGGGCCGAGCGAGCTCGTCTCGCTCGGCCCCCTTCGTCGTCCCCGGGCGTAGTGGGGCATGGGCTCAGTCCTGCTGCTCCCGGCGCCGCAGCGCGTCACCGAGCTCGTCGTGGTGCATGAGGTCGTCCTCGGTCACACCGGCGCGGTAGCCGGCCCGTCCGAGCATGTGCGCGGAGACGGGGGCCGTGAGGGCCTGTGCGGCGACGATGATGAGCAGGGTCGCGACCGAGGCCCAGGTCCGCACGGACAGGGCCAGCCCGAGCAGGACGAGCAGGAGCCCCAGGGTCTGCGGCTTGGTCGCCGCGTGCATGCGGGCGTACAGGTCCGGCAGGCGCACGAGGCCGATGGCGCCGACGAGCGCGAGGGCGGCGCCGAGCACGAGGCTGATCGCGCCGGCGATGTCGAGGGCGTGCTCCCAGCTCACTGGTCGTCCTTCCGCGGGGCCATGAAGCGGGCGACCGACACCGAGCCGACGAACCCGGTCAGGCTGAAGACGACGAGCACGGGCAGGGTGCCCGCGTCCTCGCTGCGCACGATCTGGGTGGCGAGGATGCCGGTGACGATGACGATCATGACGTCGACGCTCAGCGCGCGGTCGAGGTTGGTCGGGCCGAGCGTGATGCGCACGAGCACGAGCGCGCCGGCCGCGAAGAGCATGCCCAGGGCCAGTCCGAGGATGATGCTCATGAGGTCGCCTCCGTGCACTGCGCGATCTCCGCGCGGCTGCCGATGGCGCGCACCACCCGCAGCTCGAGCGCGAGCACGTCGCGGCGCAGCTCCTCCATCTCCTCGGGCGTCGTGATGTCGAAGCCGTGCACGTAGAGCACGTGCGCGGTCCGGCGTGCCTCGACGACGATCGAGCCGGGGACGAGGGAGACGAGCGCGGAGACGATCGTCAGGTAGAACTCCGAGGGCGTGCGCAGCTGCACCTCGACGATGGAACCACCCTTCGTCGGGACGCGGCTCAGCGTGGCCACGCTGATCTGGACCGCGGCGGCCACGAGGTCCCACAGGAAGCGGGTCCCGAGCACGAGCAGGTGCCACGGGTGGATCCGGCCGAAGTACTGGATGGACGGCAACGGGAAGACCTGCGTGACGACCGCCCCGACGATCAGCCCGTTGACGACGTTGCCGAGCGAGACGCGGTCCCACAGGAGCACCCACACCACGGCGATGGCGATGATCGCTCGTGGCTGGAACCCGCCGCGACGTCGGGCGCTGTCCGGCGGCGGGCCGTCCGGCTCGAGGATCTCGGTGCTCACGGCCCCTCCTGCGGGAGGACGGCCTTGACGTAGCCGTCCCGGGTCACCATCTGGCGCGCGGCCGCGTCGGTGTAGCTGAAGAGCGGCCCGGCGAAGAGCGAGAGGCCGAGGGAGAAGAGGACGACGGTCGTGGTCGCGCCGAGCATGAGCGGCGGCATCGGGCGTTCGACCCGGGTGACCGCCGGCGGCGGCGCGATCGGCGTGGAGGGGTATTGCTCGGCGACGGTCGCACCGATCGCGTCGCTCAGGCGCCCGAAGGACGGGGTGAGCGTCGGGAACTCGAAGGTCTGCTCCTGCCCCTCCTCGGCCCGCGGCCGCCAGAACGCGTGCCCCCACGTCTTGGCGATCGCGTAGAGCGTGAGGATCGAGGTGACGACCGACCCGACGACGAGCGCCCACGCCATCCCGCTCCCTTCGTCCGCGCCGGCCTGCAGCAGGCCGACCTTGCCGACGAACCCGGAGAAGGGCGGGATGCCGGCGAGGTTCATCGCGGGGACGAAGAAGAGGAAGGCGAGGACCGGCGAGCTGGCCGCCAGCCCCCCGAGGCGGCCGATGACCGTGGACCCGCCGACCCGCTCGATGAGGCCGGAGATGAGGAAGAGCGCGGTCTGCACCGTGATGTGGTGGGCGATGTAGAAGATCGCGGCCGACAGCCCCGCCTCCGTGGCCAGCCCGATGCCGAAGAGCATGTAGCCGATGTGGCTCACGAGCGTGAAGGAGAGCATCCGCTTGATGCCCGGCTGGGCGACCGCCCCGAGGATGCCGATGACCATCGTCGCGAGCCCGGCGCCCATGATCAGGCCCTGCAGCGGGGAGTCCGGGAAGAGGAGGAACTGGGTGCGCACGATCGCGTAGACGCCGACCTTGGTGAGCAGGCCGGCGAAGACCGCGGAGACCGGCACCGGCGCGGACGGGTAGCTGTCGGGCAGCCACGCGGACATCGGGAAGACCGCGGCCTTGATGCCGAAGACGGTGAGCAGCATCAGCTGCAGCGCCAGCGCGACCGTCGAGTCGACCTCGGGCAGGCGAAGGGAGAGCTGCGCCAGGTTGACCGTGCCGGCCGCGGCGTAGGTCGCCGCGATGGCGACGAGGAAGAGGAAGGAGGAGACCATCGAGACGATGACGTAGGTCGTCCCCGCGCGGATCCGGGCGCCGCTCCCGCCGAGCGTCAGGAGGACGAAGGAGGCGAAGAGCAGCATCTCGAAGCTGACGAAGAGGTTGAACAGGTCACCGGCGAGGAAAGCGTTGGACACGCCCGCCGAGAGCACGAGGTAGGTCGGGAAGTAGATCGCGAGCGGAGAGTCCCCGTCGCCGTCGGCGACGCCCTGGCCGATGGCGAAGACGAGCACGACGAGGATGACGAAGCTGCTGACGAGCAGCATGAGGGCCGACAGGCGGTCGGCGACGAGCGCGATGCCGAGGGGCTCGGACCACGCGCCGAGCCACAGGACGATCGGGCCCTCGCGGTGGGTGCCCCACATGAGGACGACGGCGATCGCCAGGCAGGCGGCGAGCACGGTGATGCTGATCGCGACCTGGGCCCGCGGGCGGCGGCGCGCGACGAGGGTGAGCGCGGCGCCGAGCAGGGGGAGCAGGACGGGCAGCGGGAGGAGGTTGTGGAGCGTCATGCGGTGGCGTCCTCCTCGTCGGCCTCGGTCGTGGACTGGGTGTCGGGGTCGTAGGTGCTCGAGACCTCGTCGCGCTCGGCGAGCTGCTTGATGAGGTCGTCCTCGGCGTCGTCGGGGACGTCGTCGCTGCCGGTGATGCGCCACTGCCGGTAGGCGAGCGAGAGGACGAAGGCGACCGAGGCGAGCGCGATGACGATCGCGGTGAGCACCATGGCTTGGGGGAGGGGGTCGCTCATGTCCTCGGGAGGGCGGTCGCCGACGAAGGCGGCGCCCTTGGCCGGTCCGGAGACGACGAGGTAGAGCGTGGCCACGCCGTTGGACGCGAGGACGATCCCGAGGAGCAGCCGGGTGAGGGCGCGCTCGAGGAGCAGGTAGACGCCGCAGGCGATGAGGAACCCCGCGACGACGACGAGGGTGAGGCTGGGGGCGATGGCGTTCATGCGGTGGCCTCCTCTTCCTCGGACTGGCGGTCGATGCCGGCGCCGAGGGAGCGCACGACATCGAGGGCGAGGCCGATGACGATGAGGTAGACCCCGATGTCGAAGCCGAGCGCGCTGACGATCTTCACGTGGCCCCAGATCGGCAGGTCGACCTCGAGGACCGCCGACTGCAGGACGGTGCCGCCGAAGGCGAGCGGCGCCAGGGCCGACACCGCGGAGACGACGAGGCCCGCCCCGAGGACGAGGCCGGCGCTCACCGGCGCGGCCCGGTCCAGCTCCTCCCGGCCGCCGGCGAGGTAGCGCACCAGCAGGGCCAGACCGAACACGAGGCCGCCGCTGAAGCCGCCACCGACCTGGTTGTGGCCGGAGAAGAGCAGGTAGACCGACAGCGCGAGCATGACGTGGAAGACGAGGCGGGTCGCGGTCTCGAGGATGACCGAGCGGCGCTCCCGGGCCAGCGGCGTGATCTGCCCCTGGTTGCGGCGGCGGGTCCAGGAGCGATCGACGTCTTGGGTCCGCACGAAGACGAGGGAGGCGATGCCGGTCGCGGCGGCGACGAGGACGCTGATCTCACCGAGGGTGTCCCAGGCGCGGATGTCGACGAGCGTCACGTTGACGACATTGCGGCCGTGGCCGAAGTCGTAGGCCTCCCGGGGGAAGGCGCGCGAGATCGGCTCGTGGATGCGCGCGTTGGCGGCGACGACGACGAGGGCCGAGATCGCCAGGCCGATGGCGCCGGAGAGCGCGACCTTCCAGTGGCGGCGGTGCGTGCGCGGGCGCCGGCGGAAGTCCTGGGGCAGCTTGCGCAGCACGAGGACGAAGAGCACGAGCGAGAAGGTCTCCACGAGCACCTGGGTCAGGGCGAGGTCGGGCGCGCCGTGCAGGTGGAAGAGGAGCGCGAGGCCGTAGCCGGTCAGGCCGACGAACATCACCGACTGCAGCCGGTTGCGGCCGCGGATCGACAGGATCGCCGAGACGATGACGAAGAGGCCGACGGCCGCCTGGCTGGAGGTGTCCCACAGCCGCACCTGCGACCCCGGGAGCGCCGAGGCGGCGACGACGCCGGGCAGCAGGATGACGACGAGGAAGATCGTGCCGAGGTAGGTCGGCAGGGAGCCGCCCTGCGACAGCGCGGTGACCTCGACGGCGAAGCGGTCCAGCGCCCGCATGAACCGCTGGTAGACCCGCTCGGCGTCGACGACCTGCGGCACCCGCCGCTGGAGCTCCGCGAAGGGTCCGCGGACCGCGAAGAGGGCCAGGCCGCTCGTGATCGCGAGCAGGGACAGGCCGAGGGCCGGCGTCAGCCCGTGCCAGAGCGCCAGGTGCTCCGGCTCCGCGCCCGGCAGGGTCGTCGCGTAGGGCTGGAAGAGCTCGGTGAGCGGGTCGCCGAAGAACCCCGACGCGAGCGTCGTCAGGGAGAGCAGGGCCGGGGCGATGAGCAGGGCCCTGGGCGCGGCGAAGGGGGTGGGGCTCGGCGCGGCGCGGGATGCCCCCTTCGTCACGAAGGCACCCCAGACGAAGCGCGCGGAGTAGGCCACCGTGAGCGTCGAGCCGGCGACGAGGCCCACGACGGTCAGCCACCCGGCCGTCGTCGACAGGGGGCCGTGTGCGGACTCGATGGCCGCGGTGAGCGCCGACTCCTTGGCGACGAAGCCGACGAGGGGTGGCAGGCCGGCCATCGAGGCCGCCGAGAGCGTGGCCGCGACCGCGAGGACCGGGGCGCTGCGCGCGAGGCCGTGCAGCTGGGTGAGGTCACGGGTGCCCGTGCCCTTGTCGATGATGCCGACGGTGAAGAAGAGGACCGACTTGAAGAGCGCGTGGGACAGCACGAGGGCCAGGGCGGCGAGGCCGGCGGACTTGGTGCCGATGCCCGAGAGCACGGTCATGAGCCCGAGCTGGCTCACGGTGCCGTAGGCGAGCAGGAGCTTGATGTCGTCCTGGCGCAGGGCACGCCAGCCGCCGAGGACCATCGTCCACAGGCCGAGGACGACCAGGACCGGCCGCCAGCCGGGGGCGTCGGCGAAGATCGGCTCGAGCAGCAGAATGAGGTAGATGCCCGCCTTGACCATCGACGCGGCGTGCAGGTACGCGCTCACGGGCGTCGGGGCGGCCATGGCGCCGGGCAGCCAGAAGTGGAAGGGGATCTGCGCGGACTTGGTGAGCGCGCCGAGGAGCATGAGGAGTGCGGCGGTGGTCGTGAGCGTCCCCGCCGGCGGCGGCGAGACGAGGACCTCGCTGATCGTGTAGCTCGAGGTCTGGCCGATGATCACGGTGCCGACGAGCATCGCGAGCCCGCCGAAGGTCGTGACGAGCAGGGCCTGCATCGCGGCGCGGCGGTTGGCCGAGCGCACCGGGTTGTGCCCGATGAGCGTGTAGGAGAAGACCGTCGTCAGCTCCCAGAAGACGTAGAGCGCGAGCAGGTTGTCGGCGAGGACGAGCCCGAGCATCGCGCCGGCGAAGGCGGTGAACACCCCGGTGAAGCGCCACAGGCTGGGGTCGCCCCGCCGGAAGTACCAGGCGCAGTAGACCAGCGCCAGGGCGCCGACGCCGCTCACCAGCAGACCGAGCAGCCACTGCAGGGTGCCCAGCCGCAGGTCGAAGTCCATGCCGAGGGTCGGGACCCAGGAGACGTGCTCGACGACCGGGTGCCCGTCGGTGATCCTCGCGGTCTGCGCGAGCAACCAGCAGAAGGTCGCCGCCGGGACGAGCGCCAGCACGAGGAAGGAGCGTCGGTCGAGCAACTTGGTGAGCCCGGGCGCAGCTGCGGCCGCCACGAAGTGGGCAAGCAGCAGCAGGGTCACGAGGTCCTCTCGACGGGTCCGGGGACGAGGGGCCAGTTTACCGGCTGCCCACCCGCCGATCGTCGGCGGGGCGAAGGCAGGAGTGGGCGTCCGCGTCAGGGTTCGAGCCTCCTGCGCCGCAGACCCTTCCCACGCGTGCCGCGATGCCTTATCGTTCATCGATAACATTGACAAACGATAAGGAGCGCGCCATGACGAGCATCCAGGTGTCAGCTGGTCGAGGTCTGCGGCTGCGCGGAGCAGAGCTCCTGCTGTGGGTCGCGATCGCGTCGAGCGCGGCCTTTGGCCTGTCCGCCGTCGCGGGCCCCAACGGCCTGGGGTTGATGACCGTCCGACCCGAGTGGCCGGTCATCGGCTCGAGCGCCTACCAGATGAGCATCAGGGCCACCTTCGACGACGACGCGGGGGTCTCCGTCGCCAACGCACCCGGGTGGAAGGACACCAGCGACGGCACCAGGGACGCGGTCACCGGCGGTCCCCCGGTGGAGATCACCGGACCCTTCGTGGGGTCGGTGGGCTTCCTGAGCCCCACCCTCGCGATGCGCTGGGCGTGGGTCTGCTGGCAGGCAGCCGGGCCCCTCCTCGCGGCAGGGTCGCTGCTCGTGGTCCTCAAGCTGGTCCGGTCGGTGCGCACCGGCACGCCCTTCACCAGCGCCAACGCCCGTCGTCTTCGCGTCCTTGCTCTTCTCGTGGGAGGGGGTGGCACCATCCTGGCCGTCACCGACGAGCTGGTGCGGCGCTGGCTGCTGGACGGCTCCGCCGCTGCCGGCATCGTCGGGCACGACTGGCACATCAGCTTCGCCCCCGTGCTGCTGGGTGTGCTCATCGGGGTCGTGGCGGAGGTGTGGCGAGCCGGGGTGGCGATGGCCGAGGACCTGGACGGTGTCGTGTGACCGACGACGACACCGCCATCCGGTGCCACCTCGACGCCGTGCTCGAAGCGCGGGGGATGACGCTGACCGAGCTCGCCCGCCGCGTGGACATCACGATCGCGAACCTGTCGATCCTCAAGAACGACCGCGCGAAGGCCGTGCGCTTCTCGACCCTGGCCGCCATCTGCAGGGAATTGCAGTGCCAGCCCGGGGAGCTCTTCAGCTTCGAGCCGACCTGAACCCGCATTGCCCTATGGCAATGCAGACCTGGAGCTGCATTCCCCTAGCCCGGATCGTTCACGATTGATCGGCGCGTCGGGGGCCTGA
>NZ_JBDIVG010000030.1:0-7708 GCF_039631275.1 Janibacter sp. LM | reverse complement strand
CTCTCCCACGCCGCCCACCGGACACAGTCGATCGGTGGATCGAGGCTAAGGGGGGTCGGACGACGTGGTGTCGTCCGGCCCCCCCTTCGCTCCCTCGTGGGGAGGTCTCGTCAGAGGTCGCGGTGGATCTCGAACTCGCGGATGTCGTCCACCGCGGAGTCACCCCGCTTGAGCAGGTTGACGATCGCGAGGACGAGGCCGCCCCAGATGACGAGGATCGAGATGATCATCATGATGATGGCCGTCGTGGTCATGGGTTTTCACCCCCGTCGACGAGGACGTCGGGTGCGTCGTCGAGCGACACGTCGCCCCGCCACGGCAGCAGCGAGAGCAGGATCGCCAGGATCGGCAGGGCGATGACCATGCCCCAGCCGAAGACGCCCAGCAGGTCGGCCGGGTACTTCTCGTAGGGCGCGTCGAGCTTCGCCGTGAGCTCCTGCCACAGCATGACGACGAGCAGCAGCGGGATGACCACGGCGATGAGGGCCGGCCACCAGCCCTTGAGCTTGATCGAGCTGCGCGCGTCGAGGTGGGCGCGCAGCAGACCGAGCTTGCGGAAGGCGTAGGTCACGGCCAGCATCATCACGGCCGCGACGGCGATGATGCCGAAGCTGTTGACGAAGGCGTCCATCGTGTCGAGCACGTAGATGCCGCCGGTGGTCGAGAACATCAGGATGCTCACGACCGCCATCGGCACGCCGACGACGAAGGTCGCCGCCCTGCGCGAGATGCCGACCTTGTCGCGGACGGCGCCGATGACGACCTCGACGATCGAGATGAGCGAGGTCAGGCCGGCCAGCAGCAGCGAGACGAAGAAGAGCACGCCGATGACGAGGCCACCGGGTGCCTCGTTGATGATCGTCGGGAAGGCGACGAAGGCCAGGCCGATGCCGTTGGCGACGACCTCGCTGACCTCCTTGCCCGCGGCCTGCGCCATGAAGCCCAGCGCGGCGAAGACACCGATGCCGGCGAGCAGCTCGAAGCCGGAGTTGGAGAAACCGACGACCGCGCCGGAGCCGGTCATGTCGGTCTTGCGGTCGACGTAGCTGGAGTACGTGATCATGATGCCGAAGCCGACGGAGAGGCTGAAGAAGATCTGCCCGACCGCCGAGATCCACACGCTGCCGTGCGTCAGCGCGCCCCAGTCGGGGGTGAAGAAGGCGTTGAGCCCGTCCATGGCCCCGTCGAGCGTGAGCGCCTGGGCGACGAGCACGATGAAGGCGAGGATGAGCACGGGGATGAAGATGACGGCGGTGCGGCCGATGCCGGTCTGGACACCCAGCGCGAGGACGCCGATCGTCACGACCCAGACGAGCACCATCGTGATGAGGATGCCGGGGACGAAGTCGAAGGTCGGCCCGGGCTCGGGCGCGGCCTGGAGGTAGTCACCGAAGAAGTAGGCCTCCGGGTCGGCGCCCCAGCCCTTGGTGAAGGACAGCAGCGTGTACTTCGCGGCCCAGGCGAGGATCGCGGCGTAGTAGACGGCGATGACGGTGCAGATGAGCACCTGCCACCAACCGAGCCACTCCGCGCCACGGTGCAGCCGGCGAAGGGAGAGGGGGGCCGAGCCGCGGAAGCGGTGGCCGATCGCGTAGTCGAGGTAGAGCAGCGGGATGCCTGCGAAGAGCAGCGCGCACAGGTACGGGATGATGAAGGCGCCGCCGCCCCCTTCGTAGGCCACGTAGGGGAAGCGCCAGATGTTGCCCAGCCCGACGGCTGATCCGATCGCGGCGAAGATGAAGACCCTGCGTGATGAGAAGCCCTCTCTGGGCTTCACCTCTGTGGTCTCTGTGCTGGACATGCTCACACTCCTGGTCGATGCGGAGAACCCCAGCATGCTCCAGCATCGCGGCCAGATGTGGCGGGCGCCACGCCGATCGCGCCTCAGGGGACCTGCCAGGCCTCGCTCACGGACATCGCGGTCAGCAGGACGAGCAGCTCGGCACGCACGTGCGGCTCGTCGAGCTCGTCGGCGAGCAGGTCCTTGAGCCGGTTGATCCGGTGGCTCACGGTCTGCGGGTGCACGCCGAGGGCCTCGGCGACGCTCGGCCGATGGCCCCAGTGCCGCAGCCATGACAGGAGCGTCGCCAGGAGCATGGCCCGCTGGTCGCTCGGGAGGTCGTCGAGCTCGCTGAGGTAGGTCCGCCGCAGCGAGTCGCAGACGACCTGGTCGGCGCTGCAGGCGATCTCGAGCATCAGGTCGTCGGCGAAGGTCGCCTCCGCCGAGCCCAGGCCCAGCTGCTGCGCCCGGAAGGCCAGGTCGAGCGAGGCGGCCGCGTCGAGCATCGGCACGGCGGGTCCGACGGCGCACCGGTGCCCGCGCAGGAGGGGACGAAGGGTGGTCGCCAGCTGGTCCTCGGCCACCGGGTGGAGCAGCACGACGTCGCGGCTGCGCGGGTAGTAGGCGACCTGGCACTCGGACTCGCGGCGGATCTGCGCCGCGGACTCGGGCGAGGTGATGATCGCGCACACGACCGCGTCGTCGTCCCACCCGCACTCGTGGGCCAGGACGAGCGCGCCGTCGTCACCGTGGAGGAGCACTCCCCCGAGCCGGCGGGCGGCCTCGTCCTCCGCGCTCGGCGGGGTGCCGGCGGTCGCGTACCCGGCGCGTGCGGCCGCGACGACCTCTTCGCCCCCGACGAAGATGCGGTCGAGCAGGTCGAGCAGGGCCTCGTGGTCCACGCCCGGGCCCTGGGCGAGCAGCGAGCGGTGCACGTGGCCGTGCGTCAGGCGCGTCGACAGGCGGATGCCCGCGGCCAGGGTCTCGAAGTCCAGACCGGCCCGGGCGCACTCGGCGCCGACGCCCACCCAGATGCTGCCCGGCTCGCTGATCCGCGCGACCTGTCCCTGCGCCACGTACTGCAGGAACCGGCGCGCGAGCTCGTGCACGTCGCCGGGCCACTGGTGGCGCGCCGGCAGCGGGTGGATGCCGAGCTCCTCACCGACCCGTTCGATGAGCACACTCGTGAGCTCCCCCAGGTCCACCAGACCCACGAGATCGAGCAGCTCGCCGGTGCCCTGCACCCGCTCGTCGACCTGGCCCATCCCCTCGCGCCTCCCTAACGCCCTCCACCGGCCGGGTGACCGGGTGCGCTGATTATCCGCGATGACGAATCCCACCGCCCCTGTCACGTCGTGCTAATCGCCTGGCCCCCCTTCGCCTCCTCGAGCAGATGCGTGCCGGGCCGCGACGACGGATGCTGGTGGGAGCAGCACCGGGGGCCCATCCGCAGGGGACGCAGGACCCCGGTGCTGTCCCCCTGCCTGGCCCGCTCCTGCGTGGTGGGTCACGTCGTGCAGCAAAACCTCGGTCATGGTGCATCAGGTGACCCACCTCGGGCGGTCGCGCACCGTGAGGGAGCGGGGCCCAACAGCCCGGGCGCCCGCGCGACCTCGGCCAGCTGCGCCCGTGTCGGCTGGACCCCCACGGCTGCAGCCACCCGCTCGACGAGCCGGACGCGGCGGGCCCGGCGGTAGTAGTCGTCCTTGGTGAAGTCGACGTACGCCCAGCCCTCCGCCTCGAGCGAGCGACGGCGGACGAGGTCCTTGTCGCCGCGCCGGTACCCCTCGAAGTGGACGGCCCCCTGGTACTCCCCCACGGTCCTGGCCTCGCGCCACACGAGGTCACCCTCGGCGAGCCACCCGCCCCGGGCGTCGAAGATCGGGACATTGAGCTCCGGCTCCGGCAGCCCGCCACGCACGAAGAGGACCCGCGAGCGCGTCTCCATCGGCGAGGCCGAGCCGACCCGGACCCAGCGCAGGGCCTCACGCACCCGTTGGCGGTGGGTCCTGGCCCGGGGCGACCCCGCGACCAGCGGCGCCACCGACTCGAGTCGTCGCGCCACCGCGTCCCCCACGACGACCAGCTCGTCGAGGGTGAGGAGCGGGGCGAGGTCGAGCCAGGTGTCGACGAGGGTGGTGGCCCGCTGTCCGCCGACCTCGGTGGTCTCCCGCAGCTCGAGCCCGCGATGACCGATCAGTCCCGGTCTGCGCACCCTGGACCCTGCGCTCATGACGTGGATCTCGTCGTGCCCGCACTGCAGCGGCACCGGCAGGCCGTGCAGCACCGCGGCCGAGCAGTGCGACAGCGCGAACCCGTCCGAGCGCACGAGCCTCAGCGCCTCGGCCCGCTCCGTCAGCGTGGTCGGCAGGACGTGGCTGCGCACCCCGCGGTAGGGGTTGGGGAGCGCCCGCAGGCTGCTCATCTTGGCGCCGTCACGGGTGGCGGCCGCCACCGCGAAGGTCCCGGCCGTGTACGGCTCGGGCAGGTCGAGGGGTCTGGGCATCCCCACAGGGTGCCGAGTTCACGGGGTGCGGCCGCTGAGTTCTCCACATCCCCCCTTCCCTCAGCCCCGCAGAGGGTCACGTCATGCACGAAAACCGAGATCTTGGTGCATGACGTGACCCTCTACCGGGGTGGGGGTGGGTCCGCGGGGCCCGGGCGAAGGGGGTCACCCCCGCTGCGTGGAGTCCGTCACCTCTCCCACGAGCTCCTCGATGACGTCCTCGAGGAAGACGACGCCGAGGACGACACCCTCCTCGTCGCTGACCCGGGCCAGGTGGGTGCCCGTGCGCTGCATGGTCGCGAGCACGTCCTCGACCTCGTCGCTCGGGCGGACCGTGGCCATGCGGCGCAGGCGTTTGCGGGGCACCGGCTCGCTGCGCTCGGTCTCGTCGGCGTAGAGGACGTCCTTGAGGTGGAGGTAGCCGGTGAGCTCTCCCCCTTCGTCGACCGTCGGGTAGCGCGAGAAGCCGTGCTTGGCGACGAGCCGCTCGATGTCGTCCGGGGTGGCGTCGCGCGGGACGGTCACGAGGTCGGCGACCGGCACGCCCACGTCGGCGGCGTCCTTGTCGGAGAACTCGAGGGCGGCGCCGACGAGCCCGTACTTCTCGGTCTCGACGAGCCCCTCCCGGTGGGACTCCCTGACGATGTGCTGGACCTCCTCGGCGGTGAAGGCCGCACCGACCTCGTCCTTGGGGTCGATCCCCATCGCCCGGACGAAGGCCTTGGACACCCAGTCCATCGCGAGGATGATCGGCTTGGCGACCTTCATGACCTGCATGAGCGGGGGCACGAGGATCGTCGCCGACTTCTCCGGGCCGGCGATCGCGAGGTTCTTGGGGACCATCTCGCCGACCACGACGTGCAGGTAGACGACGACGAGGATCGCCAGGGTGAGCGAGGTCGCGTCGGTGAAGGCGTCCGGCACGCCGATGCGCTCCATGACGGGGTGCAGCGCGTGGTGCAGCGCCGCCTCGGAGATGGCACCCAGGAGCACCGAGCAGATGGTGATCCCGAGCTGGCAGGTGGCCAGCAGGACGCCGGTGTGCTGCAGGGCCTCGACGGCGATCGCCGCGCGCTTGTTGCCGGCGTCGGCGAGGGGTTCGAGCTGCGAGCGCCGCGCGGACATCGCCGCGAACTCGGCGCCCACGAAAAAGGCATTGGCCAGCAGGAGCGCCGCGGTGATGAGGACGGTGGTCATGCCCGCTCACCCCCTTCGTCGCTCGTGGCGTCCGTCTCGACGAACCGCAACCGGTCCACGCGTCGGGTGTCCATGTCGGCCACCGTGACCTGCCAGCCCTCGAGCTCGACGACGTCGCCGACCTCGGGCACCCGGCCCAGCTCGGCCATGACCCAGCCGCCGACGGTCTCGTAGGACGAGCCTTCGGGCACGGGCGCGCCGATGCGGTCACGCACCTCGTCAGGGCGCCACAGGCCGGGCACGGTCCAGACGCCGTCGCCGAGCGCCCGCCCGGTCGTCTGCGCCTTGTCGTGCTCGTCGTTGACCTCGCCGACGATCTCCTCGACGAGGTCCTCGAGCGTCACCACGCCCGCGGTGCCGCCGTACTCGTCGACGACGACGCCCATCTGCAGGCCCGAGTCGCGCAGCTGGATGAGCAGCGGGTCCAGGCGCAGGGTCTCGGGGACGACGACGGGGTCGATCATCAGCGCGGAGATCGGCACGGACGCGCGACGCTCGTGCGGGACGGCGATGGCGCGCTTGACGTGGACGACGCCGTCGATGTCGTCCCAGTCCTCACCCGTGACGGGGAAGCGCGAGTGGCCCGTGCTGCGCGCGAGCGCGACGAGGTCCTCGGCGGAGGCGGTGCGGTCGATCGAGGTGGCACGGTTGCGCGGAGTCATGACGTCGGCGGCGGTCTGGTCGCCGAAGCCGAGCGAGCGGGTCACCAGGCGCGCCGTCCCGGAGTCGAGCGTGCCGGCCTCGACGGAGGTGCGCACGAGCGAGGCGAGCTCGGCGGGGCTGCGGGCGGCGGACAGCTCCTCCTGCGGCTCGACGCCGAGGCGGTGCAGCACCCAGTTGGCGCTGCCGTTGAGGATGAAGATCAGCGGCCTGAAGAGCACACCGATGATGCGCATCGGCAGCGCGACGACCTTGGCCGTGGCGAGCGGCGCCGAGACGGCGAGGGTCTTGGGCACCATCTCGCCGAGGATCATCGAGAACGCGGTGGCGATGACCAGCGCGAGCCCGGACGCCGTGGAGTCGGCGACGGCCTCGGACATGCCCGCCGCCTCCAGCCCGGGCGAGATGAGCGCGCCGATCGCCGGGTTCGCGATGAAACCGAGGGCGAGCGTGGTGACCGTGATGCCGATCTGGCACGCGGACAGCAGCGTGGAGAGGGTGCGAAGGGAGGTGAGGACCGGCTTGGCTCCGGCGTCCCCCTGGTCGACGGCCCGCTGCACGGAGGGGCGGTCGAGGGCCACGAGCGAGAACTCGGCGGCGACGAAGAGGGCGGTACCGAGGGTCAGGACGAGGGCGAGGACGAGGAGACCGATGGTCATGGTCCGTCGGATTCTACGGGGCGTCACCCACCGCTGCCTGAGACTCCCCGCCCACCGCTCCCTGAGGAGGTCGCGCAGCGACCGTCTCGACGGGGGCGCCGGCCCCGCGCACGCTCCACCCACCGCGCCCTGAGGAGGTCGCGCAGCGCCCGGCTCGAAGGGGGCGCCCGCCCCACCGCTCCCAGAGGAGGTCGCGCAGCGACCGTCTCGACGGGGGCGCCGGCCCCGCGCACGCTCCACCCACCGCGCCCTGAGGAGGTCGCGCAGCGACCGTCTCGAAGGGGGCGCCGGCCCCGCGCACGCTCCACCCACCGCTCCCTGAGGAGGTCGCGCAGCGACCGTCTCGACGGGGGCGCCCGCCCCACCGCTCGCTGAGGAGGTCGCGCAGCGCCCGTCTCGACGGGGGCGCCCGCCCCACCGCTCGCTGAGGAGGTCGCGCAGCGCCCGTCTCGACGGGGGCGCCCGCCCCACCGCTCCCGGAGGAGGTCGCGCAGCGACCGTGTCGAAGGGGGCGCCCGCCCCCCCGCTCCCTGAGGAGGTCGCGCAGCGACCGTCTCGAAGGGGGCGCCGTCCTCAGCTCCGCCGCCTGGCCGCCGCCTGGATCGCGCCGAAGTCCCCTCGGATGAGCGCCTCCTTCTTCGCGCGCGACCAGCCGTGCAGCTTCCGTTCCAGCGCATACGCCTCGACGACCCGCTCGGTCTCCAGCGACCAGACGAGCTCCACGGGCGTGCGGGTACTCGTGTACTCCGCCCCCCTGCCTGCGCTGTGCTGACGCAGGCGCGACTCCAGATGGTGCGTGCTGCCGACGTAGTAGCTCCCGTCGGCGCACCTGAGCATGTAGACGTGTGCCATCGCTCGATCCCAGCAGGGTCGGCGAGGGGACGAAGGGAGTTATCCACAGTTGTC
>NZ_JBDIVG010000003.1:0-100803 GCF_039631275.1 Janibacter sp. LM | reverse complement strand
CCCCCCCCCCCCCCCCCCCACGACCGTGGGTGACCCGCTCAGCCGTTGGCCTTGGCGTAGGCGTCGCGGACCTTCTGGCTGATCCGGCCGCGGTCGGACACGTCGTGGCCGTTGGCGCGGGCCCACTCGCGGATCTTGGTGAGCTCGCCGCTGTTGCTGCGCGAGCCGGAGGGGGCGCCGCTGCTGCGGCGACCCGAGACGCGACGGCCGGCGCCGATGTAGCCCGCGAGGGCGTCACGCAACGTGGCGGCATTCTTGTCGCTGAGGTCGATCTCGTAGGTCACGCCGTCGAGGGCGAAGGTGACCGTCTCGGTGGCCTCGCCACCGTCGAGATCGTCCTCCAGCAGGATCTGGACACGCTGAGCCATGGAAGTCTCCGTAAAGGTGGTGAATGAATGTCTGTCATTCACCACCTTAGGCTATTCGCCGCCCTGCGGAGAATCCCCGGAAATGTCCTTCTTCTCGTGCGCATCCTTGCGCTGCTCCGCATTCCACTTCGCCAAGGCCTTGCGCTCGCTGCGATCGGCCTCGAGCATGTATCGGATGATCCAGTAAAAGAGGAATGCGACCCCGACGGTCGGCAGCAGGGCCGCGGCATAGGGCCAGTACTCGTTGATGAATTCCATGATCAGGCCTCGGGCTTGGTGTGCGGGAAGAGAATGGTCTCCCGGATCCCGGCACCCGTGAAGAGCATGATGAGCCGGTCGATCCCCAGACCAAGACCGCCCATCGGCGGGGCGCCGAACTCCAGGGCGCGCAGGAAGTCCTCGTCGAGCTGCATGGCCTCCTCGTCGCCCGCCGCGGCCCGCCGCGACTGGTCCTCGAGGACGCGGCGCTGGATCACCGGGTCGATGAGCTCGGAGAAGGCCGTACCCCGCTCGACGCCGCCGATGAAGAGGTCCCAGGCCTCGATGAGACCGGGCTCGTCGCGGTGCGGGCGCGCCAGAGGCTGGGCGATCGCGGGGTAGTCGCAGATGAAGGTCGGCTGCACGCACGTCGGCTCGACGAGCTCGGCGACCAGCTCCATGGCGATCTTGCCGGCGTCCTCCCACGACGGGTCGAGGTCGACCCCCTTCGCCGCCGCGATCTCGCGCAGCCGCTCCGCGGGAGTCCTGACGTCGATGCTCTCGCCCACGGCCTCGCTCAGGGCCTCGTAGAAGGGCAGCCAGCGCCACTCGCCGTCGAGGTCGACCTCTCCACGAGGCGTCTGCACCACGCGCGTCCCGGCCACATCGGCGGCGGCCAAATGCAGGTCCTTGATCAGCTCGGCCATCGTGAACTGGTCCCCCCAGGCCTCATAGGCCTCGAGCGAGGTGAATTCCGGAGAATGCGTCGAGTCGACGCCTTCGTTGCGGAAGAGACGACCCATTTCGTACACGCGGTCGATGCCACCGACGACCGCCTTCTTGAGCGGCAGCTCGAGCGCGATCCGCAAGGACATGTCCTGACCGAAGGCATTCATGTGAGTGTTGAAAGGACGGGCCGCGGCGCCGCCGTGCACGGTCTGCAGCACCGGCGTCTCGATCTCGATGAACGAGCGCGCGTGCAGGGTCTCGCGGATGGCGCGCACGATGCCCGCGCGCAGCCGCACCATGTCACGGGCCTCCTGGCGCACGACGAGGTCGGCGTAGCGCTGACGCACCCGCGACTCCTCGGACAGCTCCTTGTGCAGGACCGGCAGCGGCCGCAGTGCCTTGGAGGCCATGACCCACGAGGTGGCCATGACCGACAGCTCGCCGCGACGGGAGCGGATGACCCGGCCGGTGACGGCGACGTGGTCGCCGAGGTCGACGTCGGCCTTCCACGCCGCGAGCGCGTCCTCGCCGACCTCGGCCAGGGAGAGCATGACCTGCAGCCGCGTGCCGACGCCCTCCTGGAGCGCGGCGAAGGCGAGCTTGCCGGTGTTGCGCACGAACATCACCCGGCCGGCGACGGTCACGACGTCCTGGGTCTCCTCGCCGGTCTCAAGGTACGCCCAGCCCTCGGTGACCTCGGCGAGGGAGTGGGTCCGGCCGATGCCCACCGGGTACGCCTGCCGGCCGTCGGCGAGGAGCCGGTCGCGCTTGTCGCGCCGGATGCGCATCTGCTCCGGCAGCTCGTCGTCGGCAGGGGTCTCGATGGGGGCGTCACTCACGGGAGACCACGATATCCGCGCCCCCTGCCCCGCCCCGAATCCACGTCAGTCGCGAGGGCGCAGCACCTGCCACGCGAGGAGTGCCGCGCAGACCGCGAGCGTGATCGGGCCGGCGTCGGTCGCGTCGCCGATGAGCACGAGCGCGGTCCCCGCGAGCGCCAGGTCGGTCCCGAGGACGAGCCGCTGGACGAGCCCGACGTGCAGCGCCCCGCCGGGGGTGGACAGGGCGACCCCGAGCCCGGGCGGCGGGTCGCACGCCCGCATCGCCCCGGCGAGCGCCGCGAGCGCGATCGCGGGCGGGGCCCACCACGGCAGGCCGAGCGCGCCCACGGCGACGAGGGACCCCATGAGCGCCGCGACGAAGGGGGGTCCCGCCAGGACCGCGGTCACCGCGGCAGGGTGCGCGGGCAGGGCGCGACGCAACCCGGGCGTGGTGAGCCACGTCGAGAGCCCACCGGCCGCCGTGCGCGCGACGGCGAAGACTGCCAGCGCGGCGAGGACGGCACCGGCGAGCCGACCGAGGAGGAGGCCGGCGACCAGGGCCCCCACGCAGCCGAGCAGTGCGGTGACCAGCTGGCGCGAGCGGCGGGAGAGCGCGTGCAGCTCGTGGACGAGGACGCCGGACAGCGCCCCGCCGGCCCCGGGGCGGCTCGGACGGGTGCCCCGCCGGGCGAGCCGACGACGGGCCGCCAGGACCTCGAGGGCGGCGCCGTCGAGCATCAGCGTCGCCGCGGTGACCGCCTGCACGACCTGCCCGGCCCTCGCGAGCTCGACGTCGGGGACGGACCGCGAGGCCGGGCCGGGCCGCCAGGACCCGCCCTGGCGGCGCAGGGCGAGCGGCCCGAGCACCAGGCACACGAGCAGCCCGACGGCGGCGCACCCGAGGACCGGGACGACCGGCGGCGCAGCCGACCCGGACCCGCCCGCGAGCGCGAACCCGACGAGCACGCCCCACGAGGCCCCCGCCACCGCCGCGACGAGGAGCACCCGCAGCACGGTGCCGCGCAGCAGCAGCCCCCGGTCCGCGGGTGTCGACAGCAGCCACGTCGCCTGCCCGGGGTCGGCGGAGACCGGTCCGACCGCGCGCAGCCCTGCCCAGGCGGCGAGCACTGCCAGCGCGGCGGCCCCGACGGCCACGAGGTCGTGGCCACCCGGGCCGAGGCACACGGCGGTGTCGCAGTCGGGGCGCAGGATGGCCGGCCCGGTCGCCGCGAAGAGCATCGTCAGCAGCGTCGCGGCGATGAAGAGCCCGACGTACCAGTCCTGGACGACCTGCAGCGGGCTCGGTGCGCGGGAGGCGCGGCGACGCGTGCGCAGCACCTCCCGGGCGAGCACCCGGTCACCCGCACGGTCGCCGGCGCCGCCGCTCACCTCAGACATCGCCCTCGAGGGCCACGACGCGGGCACCGCTGCGCCGCACCACCTCCGGGTCGTGGCAGGCCACGAGCACCGCACGCCCTGCGGCGGCATGGCCGGCGAGCCAGTCACCGAGCCAGGCCCGTCCTGCGTCGTCGAGCCGCTGCTCCGGCTCGTCGGCGAGCAGCAGCGCCCAGGGCCGCACCATCGCCGTCGCGAGCGCGAAGCGCTGCGCCTGGCCCGACGACAGGGTCCCCGGCAGCTGGTCGGCGACGTGCTCGATCCGCGCCTCGTCGAGCGCGCCGGCGACCACGGCCTCGGGGGCGTCCACGCCGTGCCCTCGTGCCAGCAGGTCCAGGTGCTCGGCGACCGTGAGGTCCGGCAGGACGCCGAGGTCCCCGAGCACCGCGCACAGCGCGCGCCGGGTCTGCGGCTGGCGGGTGTCGAGACGGTGCTCGCCGAGGAGGACCTCCCCCTCGTCCGGTGTCTCCGCGCCCACCACGCACCGCAGGGCGGTGGACTTGCCGACGCCGTTGGGCCCGACGAGGGCGACGACCTCGCCGGCGGCGACCTCGAGCTCGAGCGTGTCGAGGACGGTCCGCCCGCCGTAGGCCTTGCCCAGGCCGCGCACCGTGAGCATCAGAGCAGGTCGAGCGCGAGGTCGACGATCGGCGAGGAGTGGGTGAGGGCACCCACGCTCATCCAGTCGATGCCGGTGGCCCCGTACGCGGCCGCGACCTCGAGCGTCAGACCTCCGGTCGCCTCGATCTCGACGCGCTCGCCGCGCTCGTCGGCCCACGCGCGGGCGGCGTCGACGGTCGCCCGGAGCAGGTCGACGGGCATGTTGTCGCACATGAGGAACCGAGACCCTGCCTCGAGCGCCTCGAGCGCCTGCTCGGTGCTCTCGACCTCGACCTCGATCGTCACCTCGGGGTAGCGCGCGCGGATCGCGGCGTAGGCGGCGGCCACTCCCCCGGCGGCGTGCACGTGGTTGTCCTTGACCATCGCGACGTCGTAGAGGCCCATGCGCTTGTTGGTGCCGCCGCCGCATCGGACCGCGTACTTCTCCAGCGCGCGCAGGCCCGGCGTCGTCTTGCGGGTGTCGAGGACCGTGCACCCGGTGCCCTCGAGCGCGTCGGTCCAGCGCCGCGTGTGGGTCGCCACCCCGGTGAGCCGCGACATGATGTTGAGCAGCGTCCGCTCGGCCATGAGGACCTGACGCAACGAGCCGCGCAGCTCCGCGACGACGTCCCCGCGGGCCAGGGCGCTCCCGTCGGCGATCCGCACGTCGAGCGAAGGGGAGGTCCCCCCGGTCCTCGTGGCCACCTCGTCGAGGACGAGGGCGATGACCGGGCCCCCGGCGAGCACACCCGCCTCGCGGGCGACCACCTGACCCGCACCCACCTGGTCGGCGGGGATCGTCGCGGTGCTCGTCACGTCGAGCGCCTGCGGCCCGAGGTCCTCGTCCAGGGCGGAGGCGACGAGCCGGCGGGCGGCCTCGTCGGGGAAGGCGAGCTCTCGGTCGGGCTGCTGGTCGGCGGTCACGGAGCGAGGCTAACGTGAGCGCCCGCGCGGGGACGGGGGGGACAATGGGACCACCACGAGGAGGTGGGCGCAGTGACCGGACCCCGACCCGACCCGGCGGAGCACGTCGAGCGCGAGGTGAAGCTCGAGGCGGAGCTCGACGCGGTGCTGCCCGATCTCGCCGGTGTGGCGACGACCGGCGAGCGACGGGTCCACGACCTGGCCGCGACCTACCTCGACACCCCCGGGCTGGCCCTGCAGCGGGCGCGGACCACCCTGCGCCGGCGCACCGGCGGCGACGACGCCGGCTGGCACCTCAAGCTGCCCCGCGAGGACGGCGCACGCACCGAGCGGCATGCGCCCCTCGGCCGCACCGCCGCCCGGGTGCCGCCCGAGCTGCGCGAGCTCGTCACCGAGGTCGTCGGGGCCGCACCGCTGCTCCCGGTCGCGACCCTGCTCACCCGCCGCGCCGAGACCGACCTGCTCGACGACTCCGGTCGGGTCGTCGCCGTGCTCTGCGACGACGTCGTGCTCACCGCACCGGCGGGCGAGGGCTGGCGAGAGCTGGAGGTCGAGCTGGCCCCCGGCGCCGACGCGGCAGTGCTCGAGCGCGCGGTCGCCGCGCTCGTCGGCGACGCCCGCACCGGCATCAGCCGTTCGACCCGGGCCTCCAAGGTCGCCCGGGCCCTCGGCCCGCTGCCCGACCCGCCACCGCCCCGCTCCCCCGCCTCCTCCGCCGCCGAGGTCCTGCTCGACTACCTGCGCGTGCAGGTCGGCGTCGTCCAGGCGCGGGAGGGCGGGGTGCGCACCCACGACCCCGACGCCGTGCACAAGACCCGCGTCGCGCTCCGACGCCTCCGCAGCACCCTGCGGGTCTACCGACGGCTGCTCGACCGGGAGGTCACCGACCCCCTGCGCGAGGAGATGCGCTGGTACGCCGGCGTGCTCGGCGAGGTCCGCGACATCGACGTGGTGCGCCAGCACCTTCGCGCCATGACCACGGCCCTGCCCGGACCACGACCGGAGGCGGTCCGGGCCCGCATCGAGAGCACCCTGGACGAGGCCCACGAGAGTGCGACCGAGCAGCTCGACGAGGCCCTCGGCTCCGAGCGCCTCGACCGGCTGGCCGAGCAGCTTGCCGACCTCGCCGTCACTCCGCCCTGGCGTGGCCGTGCCCGGCGCCGTGCCCGCGCGGTCCTCCCCCGCCTGGCGGGGCAGGCGGTGCGACGGGCCGAGCAGACGGCTGCCGAGGCCGCGGCGGCCACCGACGCGGACGACCAGCAGCGGCTCGTCCACGAAACCCGCAAGCGCGCCAAGGCCGCCCGCTACGCCCACGAGGCCCTCGTCCCCGCGTGGGGCGGACCCGCCGACGCGGCGGCCGCGGGCTGGGAGCGGGTGACCGAGCTCCTCGGCTCCACCCAGGACGGCGTCACCACCGCCTCGTGGTTGGCGCGCACCCGCTCGGCCGCCGCGGCGGACGGTGAGGAGGTCGCCCCCTTCGACGTCCTCGCGGAGCGGGTCGCCCGGGAGGCGGCCGCCGCGCAGGACGCGGGCGGTGACGCGCTCGACGGGGCGCGCTCCGTGCCCCGCCTGCGCTGACGCCTACTGCTCGCCCTCGTCCGACCCGTCGTCGACGAGGTCGTCCTCGTCCTGCGGCCACGCCAGCGCGACGTCGAGCTTGATCGTCGTGAGCTCGCGGTCGGGGTCTCCGGGGTCGACGACGTGCACGAGGTGGGCCGCCCACTGCGCGTCGTCGTGGTGCGGGTGGTCGCGCCGCACGTGCCCGCCGCGGGTCTCCTCCCGCAGGTGGGCCGCGGTCGCGAGCGCCTGCCCGAGATGGAGCAGGTTGGTCGTCTCCCACGAGCGCGGGCCGGGCTCGGCCTCCTCGCTCGGCCGACCGGCGAGCTCGGCCAGCTCGGCCAGCGCCGCCCGGGTCGAGTCCTCGGAGCGCAGCGGCCCGACGCCCCTCGTCATCACCTGCTGCAGCTCGCGGCGGTGGCGGCTGTCGAGGATCCCGGTGCTGCCCGCACCCGTCGTCGTGACGAGCGGGAGCTCGCCGGCGCCGAGGCGCGCGGTGAGGTCCTCGGCGATGCGGTGGGCGAAGACGAGGCCCTCGAGCAGCGAGTTGCTCGCCAGCCGGTTGGCTCCGTGCACCCCGGTGCACGAGGCCTCGCCGCACGCATAGAGGCCGGGCAGGTTGGTCCGGCCGCGCAGGTCCGTGCGGATGCCGCCGGAGGCGTAGTGCTGGGCCGGCGCGACGGGGATCGGCTGGGTCGCGGGGTCGATGCCGAGCTCTCGGCAGCGGGCGACGATCGTCGGGAAGCGCTGCTCGAGGAACCCGGCGCCGAGGTGCCGCGCGTCGAGGTACACGTGGTCGGTGCCCGTGGCCTCCATGCGCTCGAGGATCGCCCGGGCCACCACGTCGCGCGGCGCGAGGTCGGCCATCGGGTGCAGCCCGGTCATGAAGGCCTTGCCCTGCTCGTCGACGAGCACGGCGCCCTCGCCGCGCACCGCCTCGGAGACCAGCGGCTGCTGCCCGGTCGCCCCCTCGCCCAGGTGCATGACGGTCGGGTGGAACTGCACGAACTCGAGGTCCGCGAGCGCGGCACCGGCGCGCAGGGCAGCGGCCATGCCGTCGCCGGTGGCGACGGGAGGGTTGGTCGTCGCGGAGTAGATCTGGCCGAGGCCGCCGGTCGCGAGCACCACGGCCCGGGCACGGGCGGCGCCCACCCCGTCGACCTCACCCTCCCCGATGACGTGCACGGTGGCCCCGCCGACGGTTCCCTCCTCGTCGGTGAGCAGGTCGACGACCAGCGCGTGCTCGATGACCTCGATGCCGGGGTCGGCGCGCACCGCCTCGAGCTGCGCGATGAGCGCCCGCGAGATCTCGGCGCCGGTGGCGTCGCCGCCGGCGTGGGCGATGCGGTCGCGGTGGTGGCCCCCTTCGCGAGTGAGGGTGATCTCGCCGTCGGCCCCGCGGTCGAAGCGCGCACCGAGGCCGATGAGCTCACGCACCCGGGCGGGACCCTCGGTGACGAGGACCTCGACCGCCGTCTCGTCGCAGAGGCCGACGCCCGCGACGAGGGTGTCGTCGAGGTGCTCCTGGGCTGAGTCCTCGGGGGCCAGGGCGGCGGCGATCCCGCCCTGCGCCCACTGGGTCGACCCCTCGGACAGCCGCGTCTTGGTCACGAGGAGCACGCGGTCGACGTGCTCGCGCAGCCGCAGGGCGCAGGTGAGCCCGGCGATGCCCGAGCCGACGACGAGGACGTCTGCCTCGGCGGCCCACCCGGGCGCCGGGGAGGTCAGGAACCTCGGCAGGACGACCGGCGCGGGGTCACGCACCGACGGAGCCACCGCCCGGGTGCTCTCGGTGGGTGACCGCCGAGGTCTTCAGGCCGAAGCCGTCGGGCACGTCGCCCGCGTCGTGGTACTGCTCGACGATCCGGTTGTCCCCGTCGACGAAGACGACATTGGGCTCGAAGGTCCGCGCCTCGTCGTCGTCCATCGCGGCGTAGGCGATGATGATGACGAGGTCGCCGGGCGAGACGAGCCGCGCGGCCGCGCCGTTGATGCAGACGATGCCGCTGCCCCGCTCGCCCTCGATGGCGTAGGTGGTCAGGCGGTTGCCGTTGTCGATGTCGACGACGTCGACCTGCTGGCCGGGGAGCATGCCCGCGGCGTCCATGAGGTCCATGTCGATCGTCAACGACCCGACGTAGTGCAGGTCGGCCTGGGTGACGGTGGCCCGGTGGATCTTGCTGTGGAGCATGAAGCGCTGCACGAGGATGTCCTTCGTCCGATGCGGATGACCGCCGGACAGTCTCTCAGACCGCTGGCCCCGCCCCGATGTGACGCCGCTCGCGGTCAGTCCGAGAAGACCTGCTGGGCGCCGCCCCCCGGCCCGACGAGCACCGGGGTGTTGTCGATGAGCCGGGTCGTGCCGACGCGCGCCGCGACGGCGAGCAGGGCCTCGCCCTTGTACCACTCGGGCACGTCCTCGAGCGTCGTCGGGTGGACGAGCACGAGGTAGTCGACGAGGGCGAGCGGCTCCTCGATGAGCACCTCGCGGGCGGCCCGCCGGATTGCGGACGGCCCCTCGGCGGCGCGGGCGGCACCGGCCCACAGGGCGCGGGAGAGCGTCAGCGCGGTCTCCCGGTCGCTCGGCGAGAGGTAGGTGTTGCGGCTGCTCATCGCGAGCCCGTCCTCCTCGCGGACGGTCGGGACGGCCACGACCTGCGCGGGGAAGTCGATGTCGCGCACCATGCGACGGATGAGGAGCAGCTGCTGCGCGTCCTTCTGCCCGTAGTAGAAGAGGTCGCCGGCGGTCAGGTGCATGAGCTTGGCGACGACGGTGAGCATCCCGTCGAAGTGGCCCGGGCGCGACTGCCCCTCGAGGACGTCACCGAGCGGTCCGGCGGAGATGCGCACGCCCGGGTCGCCGTCGGGGTAGATGACGTCGGGCGTCGGCGCGAAGACGACGTCGACGCCCTCGCGGGTGCAGATCACGAGGTCGTCGTCGAAGGTCCGCGGGTAGCGCGACAGGTCCTCCTTGGGTCCGAACTGCAAGGGGTTGAGGAAGATCGTGACGAGCACGTGGCGGGCGCGCTCGCGGGCGGTGCGGATGAGCCGGGCGTGGCCCTCGTGGAGGGCACCCATCGTCATGACGACGGCGACGTCACCGTCGGTGAGGTCCGCGCGGGCGGCGGCCAGCTCGTCGCGGCTGCGGGTGACGACGGGGGCGGTGGTCATCGGGTCTCCTCGTCGAGGACGGTCAGGACGGCGCGGGCGGCGTCCGGTCGCAGGCGGCCGGCGCGCTCGGCCCGCAGGGCGGTGGCGCGCGCCTGCGCGAGGTACGCCGGTCGGATGTCCTCCGCGAGTCCGGCGAGCTCGTCCAGGTGCGCGGCCACCGTACCGGCATCGCCGCGGGCGACCGGACCGGTGAGCGCGGCGTCACCCGAGGAGAGCGCGTTGTCCAGGCTCGCCTGCAGGAGCGGGCGCAGCACCCGGTCGGCGGGCTCGATGCCGGCCGAGCGCAGGACCTCCATCGCCTGGGCGACGAGGGTGACCATGTGGTTGCTGCCGTGGGCGAGGGCCGCGTGGTACCGCCCTCGGGCCTCCTCGGCGACCCACACGGGCTCGCCGCCCATCTCCACGACGAGCGCCTCGGCGACCGGGCGCAGCGCCTGCGGCGTCGTGATCCCGAAGCAGCACTCGGACAGCCGCGCCAGGTCCAGGCTGGTCCCGGTGAAGGTCATGGCCGGGTGGATGGCCATCGGCAGCAGGTCCGCGGCCACAGGGGCGAAGGGGGCCAGACCGTGCCGGCCGGAGGTGTGGGCCACGAGCTGGCCCGGTCGCCACGTGCCGGTCGCGTGCAGCCCGGCGACGAGATCGGCCAGGGCGTCGTCGGGCACGGCGAGCAGCACCAGCTGGGCGGCCTCGACGACCTCGGGCACGGGGGCGACGGGGACGCCTGGGAGCAGCATCTCGGCGCGCTCGACGGACTCCTCCGAGACCGCGGAGACCGCGACGACCTCGTGGCCGGCGGCGCGCAGCGCGGCGCCGAGGACCGCGCCGACCCGGCCTGCGCCGACGACCCCGATCCGCAGGGTCGGGCGGGAGGGTGCACGGGGGTGGTCGGGACTGCTCACCGGCCCGACGCTACCCGGGCGCGGGTCGCCCCCTTCGCACGTCCCTAGGGTTGACCCATGGACCGGACGTGGGAGCAGGCGTGGGCGCACGCCCTGTACGCCGAAGGGGGCTTCTACCGTCGCCCCGAGGGCCCGGTGGGGCACTTCGGCACGTCGGCGCAGGGACCGGCGGCCGATGTCCTCGCCGCGGCGCTGCTCGAGCTGGCGCGACGCGAGTCGCTCACGACGATCGTCGACATCGGCTGCGGCCGGGGTGAGCTGCTGGGCGCCCTTGCGGCACAGGCCGACCCGACGACCACCCTCGTCGGTGTCGACGTCGTCCCGCGCCCTGCCGACCTGCCCGGCCGCGTCGGCTGGGTCGTCTCCCCCGGCGGCGCCGACCTGCCCGACCTCGGCGGCCCAGGCGACGCCCTCGTCCTCGCGCACGAGTGGCTCGACGTCGTCCCGTGCCCGGTGGCGCGCGCGGACGAGCGCGGTGAGCTGCGGGTCCTGCACGTCGATGCCGGGGGTCTCGAGAGCACTGGTGGGCCGCTCCCTCCGGCCGACGCGGACTGGGTCGAGCGGTGGTGGCCCGGTCCGCACCCGCCCGGCACCCGCGTCGAGGTCGGGCGCACCCGCGACGAGGCCCATGCCGCGCTCGTGGCGCAGGTGCGCACGGGCCTCGTCGTCGCCGTCGACTACGGGCACCTGCGCGGGCAGCGACCGCCGGCCGGCAGCCTCCTCGGCTACGCGGACGGCGCGCTCTGCGCCCCCGTGCCCGACGGGTCCTGCGACCTCACCGCGCACGTCGCGATGGACTCGCTCGGCGCCGACGAGGTCCGGACCCAGCGCGAGGTGCTGCGCGGGCTCGGGGTCGACGGCACGCGACCGCCGCTCGAGCTGGCGCGCACCGACCCCGCCGGCTATCTCGCCGCCCTCGCCCGCGCCTCCCGGGCCGCGGCGCTCACGGGGGCGGGACCCGGCGACTTCCTGTGGGCGTTCACCCGGGTGGCTCGTCCGACGTCCCCACCGACCGCGGCACCAGCACCTCGATGAGCGCGTCGGCGATCAGCTGGTGGCCGACGTCGGAGGGGTGCAGCGCGTCGATGTAGGCGCCCGTCGCGGGGTCGGCCCGGGGCAGGACGACGGACAGGTCGACGTAGCTCACGCCCGCGTGCCGGGTGCGGGCCCGCATCTGGGCCAGGTAGTCCGGCCACGACGGCCCGACGCTGCCGATCCCGGGGTTGAACCAGCCGACGAGCAGCACCGGCCCGTCGTACCCCTCATCGCGCACCTGCCCGAGCAGCTCGTCGAGGCTGCGCCCGAAGTCCTCCGGTGCGATCTCCGCCCGCCGGTCGTTGAACCCGAGCGGCACGAGCAGCAGGTCGGGGTCGAGCGAGAGCGCGTCGGCCACGTACCCGGGGCTCTGGGTGATCGTGCGCACCGAGACCCCGGAGCGCGACGCGTCGAGCACGTGGACGCACCGGCCGCGGTCCCCGCGGAAGGGGGTGAGGTCCGTGACCGTCGCGGTGAGGTCGCTGCCGGCGGGCATCGCGTTGCGGACGGTGACCGTGTGCGTGCCCGGGGCGAGGTCGGGCGAGGACCACACGCGGCGCTCCCCCTGACCCGAGCCCCCAGCCCCCGCGGCGGAGTCGGTCGAGACGGCCACGCCGTTGAGGGGTACCCGGCCGTCGACGCTCACCTGCAGGGGTCCACCGCCCGCGGTCGTGCGGTAGCCGACGTCGAAGGTGTGCGCGTCCACCCGCCAGGTGATCTCCGCGCCCGGCTCGAGGATGAGCGCACGGCCGCCGGGACCCACGTCGCCGGCGGGCCGGGTCGGGCCCTGCACCTGCGGGTCCGGCAGGCTCGGCGCGCGGTAGTCCGCGGGGACGAGCGACGTCGTGCCGTGCCAGCCGCCTGGTGTCCTCGGGCAGTCCGGCGCGCCGGCCCGCTGGCGCAGCCGCGACTGGACCCGATCGCCCCACCGGCGCTCGAGCCGACCCTCGAGCCCGTACCCCTCGCTCACCGAGTCCCCGAGCACGACCAGGTTGGCCGCGGCGCCATCGGACCCGCGGGCCGCCTCGTACCAGGGGTCGAGCACGCTGCGGTCACCGACGCTCGCGGTGCCGGTGAGGTGCGGACGGGGCTCGTCGCCGTCGTCGGTGCACCCGGACAGGCTCGTGGCGCCGAGCACGAGGGCCACCAGCCCGGCGCGCACGGCCCTCGATCCCCGGGGTCGCCTCACCCGGCCATCGTGCCAAAGCGGCGGGACTCCCCTTCGCTGGCGCATACTGGCGGGCATGACGAGCACCCCGGGGACCCGGACCCTCGACGTGGGGGTCGGCGACGGGTCGCTCGCGAGCGCGGACATGGTGCTCAACATCGGCCCCCAGCACCCCGCGACCCACGGCGTCCTGCGGCTGCGTGTCGTCCTCGACGGCGAGCGCATCGTCTCCGCGGACCCGGTCGTCGGCTACATGCACCGGGGCGCCGAAAAGCTCTTCGAGGTGCGCGACTACCGGCAGATCACCGTGCTCGCCAACCGGCACGACTGGCTCTCGGCCTTCGGCAACGAGCTCGGCGTGGTCCTCGGCGTCGAGGCCATGCTCGGCATGGAGGTCCCCGAGCGAGCGACGTGGGCGCGCACGCTCCTGGCGGAGCTCAACCGGGTGCTCAACCACCTGATGTTCCTCGGCTCCTACCCGCTCGAGCTGGGCGCGATCACGCCGATCTTCTACAGCTTCCGTGAGCGCGAGGAGATCCAGGCCGTCATGGAGGAGATCTCCGGCGGCCGCATGCACTTCATGTTCAACCGCGTCGGCGGCCTCAAGGAGGACCTGCCCGCCGGCTGGCTCGACCGGGTCAGCGCCGCGGTCGCCGCCGTGCGCGCCCGCATGCCGCAGCTGGAGAGCCTGATCTCCGGCAACGAGATCCTCGAGGGCCGGACGCGGGGCGTCGGGGTCCTCCCCCCTTCGCTCGCCGAGGCGTATGGCGTGTCCGGGCCGATCGCCCGGGCCAGCGGCGTCGACCTGGACCTGCGTCGAGATGCGCCGTACCTCGCGTACGGAGAGCTCTTCGGCGAAGGGGGTCCCGGCCGGGTCGTCACCCGCACCGCCGGCGACTCGCTCGCGCGCCTCGAGGTGCTGCTCGAGCAGACCCACGTCAGCCTCGACCTGGCCGACGCGTGCGTCGAGCGGCTGCGGGCCCTGCCCCGGGGCCCGATCAACCAGCGCCTGCCCAAGGTGCTCAAGGTCCCGGAGGGCGAGCGGTACACCGCCACGGAGAATCCGTTGGGGCTCAACGGCTACCACCTGGTCTCCCGCGGCGAGAAGACGCCGTGGCGGCTGAAGCTGCGCTCCGCGTCCTTCAACAACGTGCAGGTGCTCCGGGAGCTGCTGCCCGGCTGCCTGGTCGCCGACATGGTCTCGGTGCTCGGCTCGATGTTCTTCGTGGTCGGGGACGTCGACAAGTGACCGGCCGGCAGGTGACCCGCGGGTAAGGAAACCTGACAAAAGGTTGTGAGGGCTCCCAGCGGCCGGTAAGTTGCGGGCGAAGGCGCCGTCGTCTCGGGGGGCGCGACACGACTCACAGGGGAACCACACATGGCCAAGCGCCGCACCACACGTCTGTCCGCAGGGGCCGCTCTCGTCACGGGTCTGGGGATGATCGGCCTCGCCGCTGCCGTCCCGGCCCACGCCGACACGGACCTGGTCTACAGCTGCACGACGCCGATCGGCCCGCAGAGCTTCGACATCTCGCTCAGCGCCACCGACACCGACACCGCGACCGTCGGCGACACCGTCACGCTGACCCCCTCCGGCACGCTGACCCTCAACGACGGCGTCTCCAACGCCATGGCCGGCGCACTCGGCTGGCACTACGTCGAGGGCGACGTCGACGACATCGAGGCGACCGTCTCCAACGGCAGCGACCAGGCGCCCGTGACGACCGACCTGTCGATCACCCGCACGCACATCTGGACCGGCACCTCGTGGGTCCAGGACTCCACCCCGGACCTGCCGATCACCGGCACCGGCGGCGAGGTCGTCGCCGACCAGGCAGGCACCTACACGGTCAGCGCACCGACCACCTTCAGCGCCACCTTCCGCGGCTACGACGCCGACCAGGTGCAGGTGGGCGAGGCGATCGACTCCACCTGCACCTATGTCTCCGGCGTCCGGGTCATCGACAGCATCAGCGTCTCCGACGAGCCGACCACCCCGCCGAGCACGACCTCCAGCACGACGAGCTCGACCTCCAGCACCACGACCTCGAGCACCTCCGAGCCGACGGCCGAGACCAACGACTGGTTCTCCGAGCCCAGCACCCTGCCCATCACCGAGGACGGCAAGCGCTTCACCGTCGCGGGCACCGCCGAGCAGGCCGGCACCGTCCAGGTCCTCCTGCTCGACGGCGACAAGCAGGTCCTGCGCACGATCACGTGGGAGGTCACGCGGGGCAGCAACACCCGCGACTTCGCCTTCGCCGAGGGCACGGACTACGTCCGCCTCGTCTCGCAGGACTGCGTCGACTCCGAGGGTCGCGACGAGTCCGTCGCCGGCGGCTGCAACGTCGAGTACTACGCCCCCTGGACCAACCCGGACTCCTCGACCACGGACGACGGTGAGACCCCGGCCGGTGGCCCCGAGACCCCGGGCGTCGTCCAGACCGACGGCTTCACCCGCGCCGAGGCCCCGACCAGCGACAGCACCGCCGCCGTCCTGCTCGGCGGGGCCCTCCTCGCCGGGGCAGGCGCCGGCACGGTCGTCCTGGCGCGCCGCCGCCTGAAGGCCCAGCACTGAGGCACGACGCCGATCACGGTCGGTGACCGACGGGCCGTCGGGCCGGGACCCATCCCGCCCGGCGGCCCGTCCGACTGCCCGCCGAGGGAACTCGCAGGCGCCCCTCGGCGTTCCACCCCTCAGGGACACCGCCACCACGCAGGAGGATCGTGTGACGACGCCACCGACGCGACGAGAGCGCGGGGAGAAGAAGCGCTACCAGCGCGGCACGTGGCTCCTGGCCGCCGCGGTCGCGCTCGTCATCGGCGGGGGCGTCGCCGGCGGCGCCTGGTGGACGCAGCGCGACGACGAGGCCGGGGTCTCGCTGCCGACGGGGACCTACGTGCCGCCGAGCGAGATCATGCCGAGCTCGAGCACGCCGAGCTCCAGCACGCCGAGCTCCTCACGCACGACCCGCCCCAAGCAGTCCTCGACCCCCGACCCCAGCCCCTCGGCTGCCCGACGCAGCGAGGGCACCGCCCCGGCCGCCGCGCCGGCCCCGGCGGGCGAGCCCACTCGGGTGCAGGTCCGCTCGGGCGGCACCTCGATCGTCGACGCCAGCCTCGTGGCGACCCGCCTCGATGCGCAGAAGGTGCTGGCTCCCCCCTTCGGCACCGCCGGCTGGTACGCCGAGCCGGGCTGGCCGAAGCCGGGCCACCGGGGAGCGAGCATCCTCGCCGGCCACATCAACCACGGCAACGAGCCCGATGTCTTCTGGAACCTGCCGCGCGTCAAGGTCGGGGACATCGTCACGGTGACGTACGGCGACGGCCGCACGGTGAAGTTCTCGATCACCCGCTCCGAGGCCATGACCAAGGAGGCCGTGCCCCGGGACGACTCCATCTGGGACTGGGACAACCCCGAGCCGGTGCTGCGCCTGATCACCTGCGACCCCGAGACGCCGCTGAACGGCGGCCACTACGAGGGCAACTGGGTCGTCTGGGCCGAGCAGGTCGTCAGCTGACGCCCGGTCGCTCCCGACCGTCGGGCGGCTCGTCCTCGTCGCCGCCGATGCGGCACCAGGACTGCACGAGCAGCCCCGCTGCCACGAGGGCGAGCGCTCCCGCGCCGCCGAGGGCCCACCACAGGGCGAGCTCGCCCCGTCCGGCGAAGTCGCGGTCCGGCAGCAGCACGAGGGCCTGACCGAGGTCGAGGCCGGCCATCACGGCACCCGTCAGGGAGCTGGCCTGCGCCAGGCCGAGGATCCGCGCGGCGACCACGGGCGCGACGTGGGTGCGTCCGTGACGCATCCGCCACATGCGCGCCCCGGCCGCGACGACCACCACGGCCATGCCGAGCAGGAGCACCCCCGCGAGCCAGCCGACC
Organism: Janibacter sp. LM; assembly: GCF_039631275.1. Lineage (NCBI taxonomy): Bacteria > Bacillati > Actinomycetota > Actinomycetes > Micrococcales > Intrasporangiaceae > Janibacter > Janibacter sp. LM. The sequence goes on along the minus strand of NZ_JBDIVG010000003.1, from coordinate 84,055 downwards.
CGCAGCGGTGCGTTGCCGCCGGCGAGCCACCACCGGCCGACGGACCAGCTGAGCACCCCGGTGCCGACGACCACGGCGAGGACGGTCGGGAGGCGCAGGCCACGGCTCAGCACCCGGTCTCCCGGATGTCGCCGGTGTCGATCCCGGCGAGCAGCTCGGTGACGGGCACGACCCGCTCCCCCACCCGCAGCACCGCGTCCGGGTCCACCCGGCTCCACGGCTGCAGCACGAAGCCGCGCTCGTGGGCCCGCGGGTGCGGCAGCGTGAGCGTCGGGTCGTCGCTGACGACGTCGTCGCCGCGTGCCGGGTCGCCGTACTGGACCAGGTCGAGGTCGAGCGTGCGCGCCCCCCAGCGGACCTCGCGCACGCGACCGTGGCGGGCCTCGACCGCGTGCAGCCGCTCGAGCAGGGTGCGGGGGTCGAGCGCCGTCGTGCCGACGAGCACGGTGTTGGTGTAGCGCGGCTGGTCGGGTCCGCCGACCGGGTCCGTCGTGACGAAGGGGGCCCGACGCACCGTGCGCACGGCGTCGCCGAGGTCGTCGATCGCGGCCTGCAGCGTGGCCGCCGCGTCCCCGAGGTTGGCGCCGAGGGCGATGACCACGGGCACCGCGCGGGTGCGGGTCACGCTCACCGCGACGTCGCCGAAGGGCACGCCGACCGGCGCCGACGGCTTGTGCACGGTGACCTCCACGGAGCGGACGCCCGGCCGGGCGAGGGCGTCGCCGGCGACCTGCTCGGCGAGGCTCTCGATGAGGTCGAGCGAGGGTCCCTCGATGCGGGCGACGACGTCGGCGCCGACCTCGGCGTAGTTGATCGTCAGCGCGAGGTCGTCGGTGCGGCCGGCGGGGGCGAGGTCGACGTGGAGCACGACGTCGACGACGAACTCCTGCCCGTCGCGCTTCTCGTCGGCGAGCACGCCGTGGAACCCGCGGGCGCGCACGCCGAGCAGGCTGATCCGGTCGCTCACGCGAGCTCGCCCAGGGCGGTCACGACGTCGATGGCGTCGACGGTGGCCGTGACGTCGTGGACGCGCACGCACCAGACGCCGGCGCGGGCGGCGCGGGCGCTCGTGGCGGCGGTGACGATGTCCCGGGCGTCGAGGGTGCGCGCATCGCCCGCCGCGCGCCCGACGGAGCCGAGGAAGCCCTTGCGGGAGGTGCCGAGCAGCACGGGGTGGCCGAGGTCGACGACCCGCTCGAGGCCCGCGAGCAGCTGCCAGTTGTGCTCGGCGGTCTTGGCGAAGCCGATGCCGGGGTCGAGGACGAGCTGCTCCCGGGTCGCCCCGGCCGCCAGCAGGGTGTCGACGCGCGCGACGAGCTCGGTGCACACCTCCCCGACGACGTCGTCGTACTGCGCCCGCGTCTGCATGTCGTGGGCGTGGCCCCGCCAGTGCATGACGACGAAGGGAGCCCCGCTCGCCGCGACGAGGTCGGGCATCGTCGGGTCGGCCAGCCCGCCGCTCACGTCGTTGATGATCGCTCCGCCCGCCTCGAGGGAGGCGGCGGCCACGGAGGCGCGCATGGTGTCGACGGAGACGACGACTCCGGCGTCCGCCAGCGCGGCGACCACGGGGACGACGCGCCGCAGCTCCTCCGCCTCGGAGGGCCGCTCGGCGCCGGGGCGGGTGGACTCCCCGCCGACGTCGACGATCTGCGCGCCGGCGGCGACCAGCTCGCGCCCGTGGGCGATCGCCGCGTCGGTCTCGATCCACCGTCCGCCGTCGCTGAAGCTGTCGGGCGTGACGTTGACGATCCCCATGACGACCGGCCCGGGCCGCTGCGCCCCGGCCGCGAGCTGCTCGAGGACGACGTGGGTCACCGAGCGGCCCCGGTGAGCAGGGCCATGGCCTCCGCGCGGGTCGTCGGGTCGCGCAGCTGTCCCCGAACGGCGGAGGTGATCGTCTTGGCGCCGGGCTTGCGGACCCCGCGCATCGACATGCACAGGTGCTCGGCCTCGATGACGACGATGACCCCGGCGACGTCGAGGTGCGTGACGAGGGCGTCGGCGACCTGGCTCGTGAGCCGCTCCTGCACCTGCGGCCGCTTGGCGAAGATGTCGACGAGGCGCGCCAGCTTGGACAGCCCGGTCACCTGACCGCCGTGCCCCGGGACATAGCCGACGTGGGCGAGCCCGTGGAAGGGCACGAGGTGGTGCTCGCACGTCGAGTACAGCTCGATGTCCCGGACGATGACCAGCTCGTCGTGGTCGATGTCGAAGGTCGTCGCGAGCAGCTCCTCGGGCGACTGGCGCAGCCCGGCGAAGACCTCGGCGTAGGAGCGGGCCACCCGAGCCGGCGTGTCCACGAGCCCGTCGCGGTCGGGGTTCTCCCCGACCGCGAGCAGGATCTCGCGCACGGCGGCCTCGATGCGCGCCAGGTCGACGTCGCCCATGGCTCAGTGGCGCCCGTCGCCGTCGACGGTCCCGCCCGGCGGCACCTCGCGGACCTCGGTCGGCGGGTGCTCCTGCGGGTAGATCGTCGCGCCCTCCTCGGCGGCCCGGTCGATCGCCTCGGTCACGTCGGGGTCGGTCGCCGGGGCGGAGCCGGCGGCACGGGCGTGCTCGCTCTCGCGGGAGCGCATCGCGGCCTGCTCGGCGGGGGTGAGCACCGGCGGGATGTCGGAGATCGTGCGGTGCTCGCTGCTCAGCCACGTCGGGCGCACGGGCCGCTTGCGCACGTCGGTGAAGATCACCGCGAGCTCCTTGGCGTTGAGCGTCTCGTGCTCGAGCAGGTCGAGGACGAGGCGGTCGAGCACGTCGCGGTTGTCGTTGAGCGCGTGCCACGCCTCGTCGTGGGCGGCCTCGATGAAGCGGCGCACCTCCTCGTCGACGATCGTCGCGACGTTCTCGGAGTAGTCGCGCTGGTGGCCCATGTCGCGGCCGAGGAAGACCTCGCCCTGGGACTGGCCGAGCTTGACCGCACCGACGCGCTCGCTCATGCCGAACTCGGTGACCATCTTGCGGGCCATGCCCGTGGCCTTCTCGATGTCGTTGGCCGCGCCGGTGGAGGGGTCGTGGAAGATCATCTCCTCCGCGACGCGGCCACCGAGGGCGTACGCGAGCTGGTCGAGGATCTCGTTGCGCGTCGTCGAGTACTTGTCGTCGAGCGGCATGACCATCGTGTAGCCGAGGGCCCGCCCGCGCGGCAGGATCGTGATCTTGGTGACCGGGTCGGTGTGGTTCATCGCCGCAGCGACCAGGGCGTGACCACCCTCGTGGTACGCGGTGATCTTGCGCTCCTGCGCGCTCATGATGCGCGTGCGCTTCTGCGGGCCGGCGATGACCCGGTCGATGGCCTCGTCGAGGATCGCGTCGTCGATGAACTGCTTGTCCGTGCGGGCCGTGAGCAGCGCGGCCTCGTTGAGGACGTTGGCCAGGTCGGCGCCGGTCATGCCGGGGGTGCGCCGGGCGACGGCGAGCAGGTCGACCCCGGGGGCCATCGGCTTGCCGGCCGAGTGCACCTCGAGGATGCGGTGGCGGCCGATCATGTCGGGGTTCTCGACGGCGATCTGGCGGTCGAAGCGGCCCGGGCGCAGGAGCGCCGGGTCGAGGATGTCGGGCCGGTTGGTCGCCGCGATGAGGATGACATTGGTCTTGACGTCGAAGCCGTCCATCTCGACGAGCAGCTGGTTGAGCGTCTGCTCGCGCTCGTCGTGGCCGCCGCCCAGGCCGGCGCCGCGGTGGCGGCCGACGGCGTCGATCTCGTCGACGAAGACGATGGCCGGCGAGTTGGCCTTGGCCTGCTCGAAGAGGTCACGCACGCGGCTGGCGCCGACGCCGACGAACATCTCGACGAAGTCCGACCCGGAGATGGAGTAGAAGGGCACACCCGCCTCGCCGGCGACGGCCCGCGCGAGCAGGGTCTTGCCGGTACCGGGCTGGCCGTACAGCAGCACGCCCTTGGGGATCTTGGCGCCGACGGCGAGGAACTTGCTCGGGTCGCGGAGGAACTCGACGATCTCGTGGAGCTCCTCGACGGCCTCGTCCGCGCCGGCCACGTCGGCGAAGGTCACCTTGGGGGTGTCCTTGCTGGCGAGCTTCGCCTTGGACTTGCCGAACTGCATGACCTTGGAGCCGCCACCCTGGGCCTGGCTGATGATGAACCAGAAGAGACCGACGAGGAGGAGCAGCGGCAGGATCGAGAAGAGCAGGCTCTGCCACACGCTCGGCTGCTCGACGGTGTCGTTCTGCACGCCCTCGACGTTGTCGTCGACGAGCTTGAGGATCTGGTCGGCGCGGGCGTCGATGAACTCGGTCTCGACCTTCTCCGCGTCCTTGACCGTGTCGCCGTCGCTGTAGGTCTGCCCGTCCTTGAGGTCGAGCTGCAGCAGGTTGTCGGTCGTGAAGTGGGCGTCCTTGACCTTGCCGTCGGTGACGAGCTTTTCCGCGGCGGAGGTGTCGACGCGCGCGTACTCGTTGTTGCTCCGGTTGAGGAACATCAGCCCGAAGACCAGCACGAGCAGCAGCCCCCAGAAGGCGGGGGAACGGAAGAATTTCTTGGCGTTCATACGGGTACGGGGGCTTCCCGGACTTCCTGACTCGACGACGTGGCGGCCACCGGCACGGCCGGGGGATCAGGACGAAACTACCCGAACCCCGTGCCCTCCCGGCTCAGTGGCCAACGAGCACCTGCACCGCGGTGTTCCCGGGTCAGGAGTAGACGTGCGGCGCGAGGGTCGCGACGTCCCGCAGGTTGCGGTAGCCCTCGGCGTAGTCGAGGCCGTAGCCGACGACGAACTCGTTGGCGATGTCGAAGCCGACCCAGCGGGTGTCGATCTCGACCTTGGCCGCCTCGGGCTTGCGCAGGAGGGTGAGGATCTCGACCGACGCGGGCGAGCGGGAGCCGAGGTTGGCCCGGATCCACGACAGGGTGAGGCCGGAGTCGATGATGTCCTCGACGATCAGGACGTGCTTGTCCGTGATGTCGGTGTCGAGGTCCTTGAGGATCCGCACGACGCCGGAGGACTTGGTGCCGGAGCCGTAGGAGCTCACCGCCATCCAGTCCATCGGCGCGGAGCCGGGCAGGTGGCGCATGAAGTCGGCCATGACCATGACCGCTCCCTTGAGGACGCCGACGAGCAGCACGTCCTTGTCGCGGTAGTACTCCCAGACCTCGGCGGCGAGCTCCGCCAGCCGTGCCTGGATCTGCTCCTCGGTGATGAGCACCTCGACGAGGTCGTCCTTGATGTCCTGGGAGTCCACAGCTCTCCTTCGCAAGCGGTCCGGGCCGCTCTCATTGTCCACCAGTCGCACGCCCGATGTGCACCCGGCCGTCGGCCCGACGCACCCGCAGGTCGCCGGGCAGGTGGAGCGGCCCCTGACCGTGCCAGTCCACGAGCAGCCGGTCGCACTCGGCGACGTGCTGGGCGGTGAGCGCCCCGGCGGGCGCGCCGGCCCGCACGAGCAGTCGTCGCCACACGCGCGAGCGAAGGGCGGGGGCCAGCTCCGTCAGGTCGGTCACCGGCACGCCGGCCGGGTCGTCGTCGGGCACGGCCCGCCCGGCGAGGTCGTCGAGGAGGTCGGCGTCGTCACGCAGCAGGTCGGCGCTGCGCGTCAGGGCCTCGGTGAGGCCGGGGCCGAGGTCCGCCTCGAGCGCGGCGAGCGCCTCGCGGGCGCGCACCCGCGTGTAGGCGCGGTCGGCGTTCATCGGGTCCTCCCACGGCACGAGTCCCCACGCCGCGCAGGCCTGCTCGGTCGTCGTGCGCGGGAGGTGGAGGAGCGGCCGGACGAAGGGGACCCCCTCCCGGACCACGAGCGGCGCCATGCCGGCCAGCGAGCGGGCGCCGGAGCCACGGGCGAGCCCGAGCAGGACCTGCTCGGCCTGGTCGTCGCGGGTGTGCCCGAGCAGGACCACGACCGCGGGGTGCTCCTCCCCCATCGCCGCAGCGGTGTCGGCCAGGGCGGCGTACCGGGCCTCGCGGGCCGCGGCCTCGAGCCCGCCACCCGAGGAGGTGACGACGGCCTGGACGATCGCGACCGGGGCCAGCCCGAGGTCGCCGCACTGCTGGGCCGCGAGGAGGGCGGTGTCGGCGGAGCCGGCCTGCAGCCCGTGGTCGACGACGATCGCGCCGACGGTGACGTCGTGGGCCGGGCCCTCGGCGGCGAGCGCGCCGGCGAGCGCGAGGGAGTCGGTCCCCCCGCTCACCGCGGCGAGCGCCAGCGAGCCCGGGGGCAACCCCTCGAGGACGGCGCGGACCCCCCTTCGGCAGTCCGCCTGCGCGGGGTGGCCGGCGCCCACCTCAGCCGTGCACCCGACGCACCCACGTGGTCGGGTCGGTGATCTCGCGGGCGGTCGGCAGCGTCTCGGGCGAGGTCCAGACCGCGTTGAACCCGTCGACGCCGACGACCTCCTGGACGGTGCGCACGAAGGTCGCGCCGTCGCGGTACTGGCGCATCTTGGCCTCGAGGCCGAGGAGGCGGCGCAGCAGGCGGTCGACCGCCCCGGCGCCCTTGCGGCGCTGGCTGAACCGGGCGCGGATCTCCGCCACGCTCGGGACGTGGGCCGGCCCGACGTCGTCCATGACGACGTCGGCGTGGCCCTCGAGCAGCGACATGACGGCGGTGACCTCGGCGAGGCGCTCGCGCTGCTCGGGGGTGATGACGAGCTCGGCGAGCCCCTGCCCCTCGCCGCTGAAGACCTTGGGCAGCTGGCTGGTCACCTGCTCGAAGCGCGAGCGCAGCGCCTCCGAGTCGGGCATGAGCTCGGTCGCGAGCCCCTGCGCGCTGGTGATGAGGTGCTCGCGCAGCCACGGGACGGCGGTGAACTGCACGCGGTGGGTCTCCTCGTGGAGGCAGACCCACAGGCGGAAGTCGCGGGGCTTCACCGCCAGCTCGCGCTCGGTCGTCACGATGTTGGGCGCGACGAGCAGGAGGGCCGGGGTGCCGCCCGGCGCGATGTCGTACTGGCCGAGCACCTTGGTCGAGAGGAAGGCGAGCATGCCGCCGGCCTCGGCGCCGGTGAGCTTGGAGCCGACCGCCTGGGCCGGTCCCCACGGCTCCCGGTCGCGGCGTCTGGCCGCGGCCTCCAGCGCGGGGGTGAGCATCGCGGCCATCGAGTCGGCGTTGACCTCGATCCAGGTGGGGCGGTCCACGACGAGCGGCGCGGGGGCGTCCCCCGGCGCGTGCATCCGCGACGTCGCCGCGACCGGGGCGACGGCCGCGTCGGCGTGCTCGTGGATCTCACCGACGATTTCGGCGGCCTCGTCATGGCTGACGTCAGGGCCGGGCGGCACGAGCCGGGCACCGGCGGTCTTGGCGAACTTCCAGTCGACGTATTGCGTCACGCGCTCATCCTCACAGTCCGGGGCCCGTCAGCGACAGCCGCAGGCGGTGATGTCGGCGACCACGCGGTCCAACGCGGCCCGCGCGCCGAGGGTGCCCGTCGTCGACGGGACCCGGTCGGCGACGACCACATAGGTGAGCAGCCGGCCCTCGGCGGTCGTCGTCGTGCCCGCGAGCGCCGAGGTGCCCGTGAGCGTGCCGGTCTTGGCGCGGGCGACGCCGGCGGCCGAGCGGGTGTCGTCGGTGTGGAAGCGGTCGTGCAGGGTCCCCGTGAGGCCCGCGACCGGCAGCTCGGAGAGGACCTGGGTCATCGTCGTGGCCGACCCGGTGATCCCCAGCTGCATGACGTCGGAGATGACGCGGGCCGGGACGACCTGGCCGGAGGAGAGCCCGCAGCTGTCCTTGAGCCTCACCCCCGTGAGGTCGACGCCGGCGCCCTCGAGGGTCGACTGCACCCAGCCGGCGACCTGCGCGAAGGAGGCGCCGGCGCCGTCGGCGACGGCGGTCTGGCGGGCGACGTTCTCGGTGAGGGCGTTGTCGCTGTCGTCGAGCGCGAGCGCGAGCACGTCGCCGAGCGGCGCGGAGTCGACCGCGCCGAGCGCCTCGGCGCCCTGGGGCGCGGGCCGGCGCCAGGTGCTCGCCGAGTCGTCGACGGAGACCTTGACCCCTTCGGCCTTGAGCGCCTTGGCGAAGGCGGTGAGCACCGAGCGCTCCGGGTATCGCGGTGAGGCACGGAAGGGGATCGGGCGCTCCCCCGCCAGCCCGATCATCGTCACGCCCTGCGTGTAGCCGGCGGCGACGTCGGCCATGTCCCAGGTCGGTGCGTAGCGCTCGCCGGCCGCGTACGTGGCGTCGAGGCGAAGGGTGTGGCGCTGCGCCCCCTTCGTCCCGAGCGAGGCGGCCACCTCCTCGGCGAGGTCGGCCAGACCCGCCCGGCCCTCGACCTGGGTCGGGTCGCCGTGGCCGGGCGCGAGCATCGTGTCGCCCGAGGCCACGAGGACGAGCTCGTCGCCCTCGCCCTGCACGACCTCGGTCGTCATGACGCGGCTGAGGTCGGCGCGCTCGGCGACCGCTGCGGCCGTGAGCAGCTTGGCCGTCGAGGCCGGGGTCTGCGCCCGGTCCTCGCCGCGGGCCAGCAGCACCTCGTCGGTGAGGGCGTCGCGCACGACGATGCCGACGCGGGAGCCGAGGGCCTGGTCCTCGAGGTCGGACCGCAGGGCCGTGGCCAGCCCACCCTCGGTGGGGGCGGGCGCCTCGGTGGAGGCGGGGGGCAGGACGGGGTCGACGTCGACCGGCTCGGGGGCCTGCTGCGACACCGGCTCGTCGATCGTGAGGACACCGGGCACCCGGTCGTAGGCATCGGCGGCGCCGTACCCGACGACGAGTGCTGCGACGGAGGTCACGGCGATCAGAGTGCGTCGCACGCGCGGCCCCCTGCGGTGTTGTGGCTGTGGTGGTGGAACACTGGGGCCGAGAATAGTTCACCCATCACGGACAAGAGGTACACCTGTGGAGTTCGACGTCACCATCGAGATCCCGAAGGGCCAGAAGAACAAGTACGAGGTCGACCACGAGACCGGTCGCATCCGCCTCGACCGCATGCTCTTCACCTCCATGGCCTACCCGAGCGACTACGGGTACATCGAGGACAGCCTCGGCGAGGACGGCGACCCGCTCGACGCGCTCGTGCTCCTCGACGAGCCGACCTGGCCCGGCTGCCTCGTGCGCGCCCGGCCGATCGGCATGTTCCACATGCGGGACGAGGCCGGTGGCGACGACAAGATCCTGTGCATCCCGGCGGGCGACCCGCGCAAGGAGCACATCAAGGACCTCGAGGACATCAGCGAGTTCGACCGTCTCGAGATCCAGCACTTCTTCGAGACCTACAAGGACCTCGAGCCCGGCAAGTCCGTCGAGGGCGCCCACTGGGCCGGCCGCGACGAGGCCGAGACGACGATCCTCGAGGCCATCGAGCGCGCCAAGGCCGCCGGCATGACCACCGCCCGGTGGACCATGCCCAGCTCGGGCCACGTCCCGGCGCAGGACATGGGTCACTCCGAGGAGGACATCAAGGCCGCCGCCGCCAAGGCGCGCGAGGAGCTGGCGACGAAGGAGAACCCGCTCAGCGACGAGGGCTGAGCTCGCGAGCCAACCCGGCGCGGCCCTGCCGCATCATCCACGCGTGGTTGGCGCGCAGCACCGCAGGCGCGAGGGTCGCCGCCCGGGACCACCGGGCGGCGACCCTCACGTCTTGCTCGAACAGCGCCCGGCTGCCGCCCGGGGCGGTGTCGACCGACCACCTCGCCCACCCGACGAGGTCACCGTCGAGGCGGACGCGCAGGCGCCCCCCTTCGTGGTCCTCGGTCTCGCGCAGCAGGAGCAGGTGGAGCGTCAGGGGCAGGAGGCTGCGGATCACCGCGCGCCCGGAGCCGTCGCCGAGCGGCTCGACGGATCTGACCTGGGGCCACCACCGCGAGTAGTGCTCCACGTCGGCGAGGGCCTCGACCACGTCGCCCGGGGGGCCCGGCAGCTCCCAGACGTGCCGGAAGACGAATCGCGGTGAGGTCACGCAGCCATCCTGCCCGCCCGCGGGTTAGCGTGCAGTCGTGCGCTACTACTCCCGTGACGGACTGACCTTCGACGTCGACGACTCCGGCCCCGAGGGCGCCGATCTCGTCGTCCTGCTGCACGGCTGGCCGCAGGACCGCACCTCGTGGCACGCCGTGACGCCGCGCCTGACGGCCGCCGGGCTGCGGGTCATCGCCCCCGACCTGCGCGGCTACTCCCCCGGCGCACGCCCGGGCAACCACCTCGACTACGAGCTCACCGAGATGGTCGACGACGTCGTCGCCCTGCTCGACGAGGTCGGCTGCGAGCGCGCGCACGTCGTCGGGCACGACTGGGGCGGGGCGCTGGCCTGGGCCGTCGCCGCGCGGGCGCCCGAGCGGGTCGAGACGCTCACGGTCCTCTCCACCCCGAACGGGGGCGGGATGGCGCACGGGTTCCGCCACGGTGACCAGGCCAAGCACAGCCTGTACATGGCCGGCTTCGCGCTGCCGGTCATCCCGGTCGTGTTCTTCCGGCTCTTCGGCCAGCAGGTCCTCGAGAAGATCGGGATGCCCCGCGAGCGCGCCGCGTACGACGCCAAGCGACTCAAGACCCCGGGCGCGGCCGAGGGCACCTTCGCCTGGTACCGGGCCGCCCTCTCCCCCACCCTCATGTGGCGCAAGCGCAGGGCGAAGGGGGGCCCCCGCCCCAGCGCGCACCGTCGCGTCATCCCGACCGCGTACGTGTGGGGACGCAAGGACGCGGCCTTCGCCGACGCCTCGACCTCCTACACCGCCGAGCAGGTCCGTCGCCGCGCCGGCGACCGGCCGGAGCTGGCGATCACCCGGGAGCTCGACGCCGGCCACTGGCTCATGGAGACCCATCCCGACGTCGTCGCCGACGTCGTCCTGGAGCTCATCGCCACAGCCGGCGAGGTCCCGGCCGACTCGATTACGCCGCCCGGCCGCTGATCCGTATACTCGTGCCTCGCGTCCACGGGCGCACGCCGCCTTAGCTCAGTCGGCTAGAGCGTCTCACTCGTAATGAGAAGGTCGTCGGTTCGATTCCGACAGGCGGCTCCACGCAAGGCCCCCGAGAAATCGGGGGTCTTCGTCATTCCCGGCGTCGATACCGTCATGACCGCTCCCCCGTCGCGCGCAAGTTGGTACCCCCCTGGTACCCCCAGCCCAAATTCAGCCTCTCGAGACCCGCCCGATCGGCCCCCGTTCCGAGGAAGTGCAGGTACCGGTTCGTCGTCGACGCGGACTCGTGTCCCATCCACGCCTGGACCGTCCCGAGGTCGACTCCGCGGGCGAGCCAGAGGCAGGCGGCGGTGTGCCGCAGGTCGTGCAGGCGCCGGCCCCGGCCGGTCTCCTTCCACTTCAGGGTTCGGATGAAGGCGGTGCGGTTGAGCAGCCCGCCCGCGTCGGTCGTGAAGAGCGGGTCTCGCTCGGTCTTTCCCTCCGCCAGGGCCTCGAGGTGAGGGACGATCCCGTCCGCGACCGGCACCCTCCGCCACCGGCGACCCTTGGTCGACTTCGTGTCGATGCCTTCCGACCTCGAGCGACGCACCATCAGGCCGGCGGTCGGCAGCTGGACGACGTCCCCGACCGTCATTGCTCGAGCCTCGCCCCAGCGCAGCCCGGTCCATCCGAGCACGAGGACGATGCTCGCCAAGCGTTCGTTCTTCGCCCGGCAGTCCTCGAAGACCTCCCAGAGCTCGTCCTCGGTGAAGGGCATCATCTCGGCCCGCTCCTCGGAGCCCTTAGGGACCTTGGCCGCGGTGACCGGGTTGGTCAGGATCAGCTTTTCGCGGACACACCATCCGAAGAAGGACGACAGGCTGGCCCGGTAGCGGACCACCGAGGACTCGACCAGTCCGTCGGCCAGGAGCTGCACGAAGACGCGGCTCACCTCCCGTTCAGAGATGGCCGACAGCTGCAGCGCCAGCATGCTGGGCGGGGTCAGGCGCATCAGATCGCCGTCCGCACGATGCGTCTTGACGGCGACCGTAGTCCGGCGGATCTCCAGCCAGCGCTTCAATGCTTCCCGCATTCGCTCGCGTCCGGCTCGAGGGTCGACACCCCCGTCCAGCGCGGCACGTTCCCGAGCCAGCCAGGCCTTGGCTTCCCGCTGGGTGTCGAACGTGCGGCCTGCGATGAAGTCGCGCCCGGACTTCAACTTGGCGTAGTACCGCCCGTTTCTCTTGACGATCGTCATCTCAGGCCGCCGCGTGCTTGAGCCACTTCTGGACGTCGTCCCACAGGTAGCGCGGCATCGTTGGAGACAGCCACGTCACGCGCGGTCCCTCTCCTCGCTGGCGCCAGCGGCACACGGTGGAGGCATCCACCCTTGCCAGTGTGGCCACTTCCGCCGTCGTCAGGTAGATCGGAAGCGCCAGGTCCTGCAGTTCTTTCGTGTTCATCGTCGTGCCCTTTCCCCTTGTGTCGTCAGTTGGTGATGGCTGCGCGGTGCTGTGCGTACTCACGTGCTCGAGCAGCTGCAGCCGCTGCGATCTCCGATTCCCCTTCGTTGGTCCAGCCGGCCCCGACGAACTCCCAGACGCCGACGACGAGGGTGGCCGACTCGTCGGCTTCTGCCCGCAGGGCTTCCTCGACGGATTGCGGGTCGACGGGTCGGCCGGCTCGCTTGGCCCGCTCGGTCTCGTCTCCTATGACCTGTTGGAATCGTGCTCGGCGACGACGCAGCGTCCGGTAGGTGACGCTGTAGCGTCGCGATTTGGACGAGTAGTGCCCGCGGTAGCCCAGCTCTTTGGCCCACTTGCCGATGAGCGCGTAATGGTCGCGTCCTTCGGAGTCGACGGGGGCCTCGAGGTCCTCCCCCGCACGTCGCCGTTCGGCCCGAAGGACTGCGAGGTCGTGGACGTCCTGGCAGGTGCGCTGGAGGCGACGAGCGTGCTCGCCGTCGGGGACCGACAGTGACGTGTCCTTGGTGGAGTACTTGGCCAGGTACGCGGCGACCTGCTCGCCGGTGATGGGTCCGTCGGGGTCATCGGTACGACAGCCTTCGCGCACCACGCGCACGTCGATTTGCCTCCCCCACTGCAGTGCCCGCTCGAGGTCTTGCTCTCCGGTCCTGGGCGCGACGACGCGGGTTCGGGCGAAGGCAGCGTGAATGGCCTCGACCATAATGTCGACGTCCACGGCACAGGCGGCACCGATGCCGTGTTCCGCGGGGCCGTCAAGGCGAAACAGCGCGTGGAAGTGCACGGCTCCTCGAGCCTGCATCTCTGCGGTGCGGCCGTACTGCCGTGAGGCGATTTTGGAGACCTTGGAGACCGGCACGTCCAGACGGGCGGCGAGCTGCCGGCTGACGTCCTGCACCGCTCGGCGCCAGAGCTCGGGGGCGTGGAACTGCCACACGACGTGGCCGAGGTAGTCGTAGCAGTCGTGGCAGATCGGTGAGCCGACGGCCTCGTCGTCCTTGTCGTGACGTTGGGTGCACGAGAGCGATCGGCCGTGGGGGCAGGTCGCGTGTCCGCGGGGGTGGCAGGTGCGGCCACCTCGGGTGGAGTGGACGGCGCCGAAGGAGGGTGCGGTCACCGTGACGAAGACGAGCGGGTTTTCGGCGACTGCTCCGGGGACGCCCTTGCCCCCTTCGAGGCCGCATCGGATCATCTCGAAGGTGTCGCGTGCGTAGACCCGGGAGCACGAGGTGCACACCGATTCGCGGCGGTTGCCACAGCGGGTCAGGAGGACACCCGTCGGCGCATCATTCGACGTGAATGTCGACAGGACCTCGCCGGTGGCCGTGTCGACGCTCGATGAGTGCCCGGCCAGGCGAATGGGTCTCTGGCAGAACCCGACTCGGCTGGCGGCCTGCGCGAAGTCCTCGAGGCTGCCGCGCGAGAGCAGCTGCTGGATTGCATCCCGTGAGCGATGGGTCAGGCCCGTGAGGTCGCCGTCGAGCCGTTGTCCGACAGTCACACCGGCCACCACCCGAGCAGGTGCAGGACGAGCCGCGACAGCGAGAGCACCGCGATGACCAGGGCAATGCAGCGCGCCCGGCTACGTGTCTGGATGCCTCGCATCGTCCTCACGCCTCGTCGAGTCCCGGACCGAAGTCGGCGCGATCCGTGGCCGAGCGCTGCTCGAGCAAGTCGGCGAGGCGGACCGGAAGGCAGCCGCATGGTTCGAGCTCCGCGTGGTGGTGGCCACGGCACCGGTCGTCCTCGCAGCCGCATTCGTCGCCACGCCACGAGGAGCCGTGCCCGCAGAAGTCCAGGTACTCCCGGAGGCTGACTCCGTGCGCCGTGATCATGCTGCGTGCCTGGGTGTTCAGGCCGAATCGCAGCCGGGCAGGCATCAGAACTCACCCACCGCGGCGTGCGCAACGACGCAGTCTTCACACGCCAGGTGGTCGACGCAGTCGCCGATGACGTAGGACCACCCTTCGCAAAATGTCGTGGCCGCGGCGATGGCGTCGGAGGTCGTCGGGAAGATGACCCGACCGTCCACCCGGCGGACGAAGACCGTCTGGCACTCGTCGCAGGCCACGGCCGAGCCCCTGCCGAGTCCGGAACGAAGGGGCAGGACCTGTGATGGCGCGACGGCCAGCATCCAGCTCATGCGGTCTCACCCAGCTCGAGACCGGGAAGGGGCATGTCGGCCCACTCCGCAGGGACGACGAAGAGTTGGCGCTCGTGTCGCTCGTCGTCAGTGCTCCCACCCCAGACGCCCCGGTCGTCCCACGTCTGCGCGTAGTCGCGGCACATGCGACGGACCGGGCAGGTGTCGCAGACCAGCAGGGCCTTGTCTGTGTCGTCGTGGCCGCGCTCGGGGAACCACCAGTCCGGGTGGGGATGCCCGACGCAGGCGCCATGGGTGTTGAGGGTTGCGAGGGTGCGCGTTGCTGCGCGGGTCCGGTCATTCGGGAGCATGGCCCATTCCTTCCAGTGCAATGACATTCGTTGCTTCGGTCGTGTGTGCCGGGCGCCGAGGCGACCGTTTCCGCGGAGATCGCGGACGGGGCGGCTGGCTCCCTTCGTCGGGCTGGGGCTCGGTCACCCGGACGAAGTGAGCTCCTGCCGTCGAGGTCTTCTCGAGCGGAGGGACCCAACGCTTGGCCGCCGGGAATCGAGCGGCTGTGGCCTTGATTAGGTGGTCCGGCCAGTAGTCGGCGCGAACGCGAGCCACCGAACCCTCCTCGGTGACGAGGTAGCCGGCACCAGGCATGTTCATGGGGATGCGGTGCGCGGGCGCCTCGTCGCTCATCCCCTGTCCGAGGACCATGCGCACCTCGTCGGCAGACGCAAGGCGAAGGGCGATCGTCTGGGTGAAGAGACCACGAGCGGGGACCGTCTCCTTCTTCGGGTCCTGGACGAAGGCCATGACCACCACGCCCATGGCTCGACCTTGAGTGAGGATCTCGGCGAGGAGGCGGTTGCCTTCCTTCTTCACCTCGACATCGGCGTAGGCCGTCAGCGCGGCGAGCTCGTCGATGATGAGGACGTGGAGGGGGTCGCCCGGCAGTGGCTCATGAAGTCGGGTCTGTCCGACCATGCGGGTCGCGCGCGCGTCGATGATCGTCAGCAGGTCACGCAGGACCGTGAGTGCCTGCTCGGGACGGTAGGCGGTGCGGTACATCAGGCCATCACCCATGGCGATCTCGACGCCGCGCTTGAGGTCGACGCCGTGGATGCGGACGGTGTCCTGGGCGATCCACGGGGCGAGGGAAGCGACCGCACCCCAGAGGACCGAGCCCTTGCCGGAGCCGGAGCGGCCGGCGACGAGGGTGTGTCGGCCGACGAGCGACAGACGCCACGGCATCCCAGACTCATCACGGCCCACGTCGACGGGCTCGATCATGGCGCCCGTATGCGTCGGCTCGGGCAGGTCCGCGACCGTCGACCGGGCGAGGGCATCGAACATCGTCAGTCGCAGCTCAGCCACCGACGGAGAGACGAGCGACGCGCGGTAGGCGGCAGCCCCAACGCCGGCGGCGATCTTCTCCGCGACGGCGACGACCTCGGCCCCGGACTGGCCACGTCGTGCCCGTACTCGGGCGATGACGACGCCTCCGCGGGACTTCACGCGCAGGAGGCGCGGGTCGGTCCAATGAGTCTCGTTGCCGGCCTCCACTCGCTCGGAGAGCCCACAGGAACGCGCGACGTCGAGGAAGGAACGACGCACGTCGCGACGCCCGATCCACGCCGCAGCCGAGTCAGGCAGCCACGTCGCCCAGGCAATGGACCCGACGACGAAGACTGCAGCCACCCAGCCGAGGGCGGTTGCGGCGGCACGCGCTGGTCCTTCCCATTGCGCCGCCCACGAGACATCCCAAGGACCAACCGGCAGGACCTCGAAGTCGCCGATGACCGGTGGCATCGAGCCCGCGACCATGGACATAGCGACAAGGGCCAGCCACAACGCCGCAAGCCACCCGAGCGCAGGGGCGGCCGCACGCCCCGCGAGCAGCAACCCACGAGCCGCGCGGCCACCCCACACCCTGAGCATGTTCATCACGCAGCCGCCGACTCCGCGCGACCGGCACCCGAGGTCTTGGACGACTTGCCGGGGGCGCTCATGCTCTTGGCCCGGTAGGACCATGCGAGCTTGGGGCGGACCCCGTTGTCATCGATCCACGGGGTGAGCGTCAGCCCCTCGAACAGGACCGGCACGAACGGCAGGTCGCCCGGGTTGTCCGGCGGGACCGGCTGCTGACGGGCAGAGATCTTGACGTTGATCGTCTTCTCGTTCTTGCGAGCCTCGGGGTCGGCGTCAAGCACCGGCACCGTCCAGATCAGCTCTCCCGTCTCCGGGTCGGTCTGCTGCGGTCGGGTCCCATCCGGCCGCGCGTCCTGGTTGAAGTCTCCCACCGGCTCGACGTCCCCGACGAGGTAGGCCCCATTAGGGAAGACCGACTCGAACACCACTTCCATCCTGCGGCTGACAGCCATGACACTCTCCTTCGCTTGAGCGGGAGCCCATTGCCCCTGCAGTTCCTCTAGGAAAGCCGCCCAGGCAGGGACGTCATCAGGGCACAGCGGGACGTTTGGGGACGTCTCTGCTAGCGTTGAGACGTCCCATCGCGTCCCAAGGCAAGGAGTGCCATGTCTAACGAGAGACTGCGCAGCGCCATGAGCACGGCTGGCAAGACATACGTTGACCTCGCTGAGCGCATCGAAGTTGACCCCAAGACCGTGGAACGATGGGTGACGCTCAGCCGAGTCCCCCACCGTCGCAACCGAGTTCAAATCGCAGCCTTGCTCGGTGAGGACGAACATTTCCTCTGGCCCGAGGTTGCTTCGGACCCCCGGTCAGTTAAGGCGACCGAGAGCGAGCTGGCCCATCTCTACCCGAATCGCGGAGCCGTCCCGATCGACACCTGGGTGCACCTCCTCGAATCTGCCACTTCACAGATCGACCTATGGGCCTTCGCAGGCAGCTTCCTCCACGACGCCATTCCAGACTTTGGCGGTCTGCTGACGAGCGCAGCACGACGCGGGGTACGAGTCCGGCTCCTATTCGGAGACCCAGCGTCACGCAGCGTGGCCGAGCGTGGCGAAGAAGAAGGCATTGGCGACCTTCTGGCGTCGCGCTGCCGACTCACGTGGAACTACCTCTCACCGGTGCTGGCAACCCCCGGCATCGAGGCCAGAGCCCACGACGTGACGGTCTACGCCTCAATCTTCCGCTTCGACGACAACGCGCTAGTGAACCCTCATGCGCTGGGCTCCCCCGCCAGCCACTCTCCAGTCCTGCATATTCGGAAACTGGATGGAGGCAGACTCTTCGACCACTACATCGCTAGCTTTGAGCGCGGGTGGTCCGGTGGCAGGCGGCACTCTGCCGAGTGAAGGTCGCCGGGGCAGCGACCCCAATGCACCCCCTAGCCCGTCTGCGCACCAACCGAACTTGGCCCACGGCAAAGGCGAAGGTGGACCGGACCATCGGAGCACCTCCCGCGAGCTCGCTCACGTAGGGTCGACGCATGGGAAGAGTCGACTACATTGACGATGACAACGCGCCCTCGATCAACAGTGTGGTTCCATCTGTTGTAGCCGTGGTGTCGGATCCAGACAATCGAATCCTCGTGATCCACAAGACCGACAACAACAAATGGGCCCTGCCTGGAGGCGGCCATGAGTTCGGCGAAAGCATCCGAGACACCGTGGTCAGAGAAGTATTCGAGGAAACAGGGTACAACGTTGACGTGGATGAAGTCACCGGCCTGTACACAAACCCTCGCCATGTGATGGCGTATGACGACGGTGAAGTACGGCAACAATTCTCAATATCTTTCCTAGCCCACGTGACCGGGGGGTCCCCGAAGACCAGCAATGAGAGCGACGCCGTCGAGTGGGTGACGCGGGACGAGTTGGCGCGACGTAACGTACACCCCTCCATGCTTCAACGAATCGATGACGCACTTGCGTTCAAGGGCAGTGTTGCGATTCGCTAAGCCCAGCGAATGATTCTCTCCTGCGCTCGACCCGCAGCCGTTAATAACTGAGATCGAGAACGTGTCACCGCACGGTGAACGGGCGACTCTGGCCGATACCGCCGCAGAATCTCGTCGACTCGAGCCTCTGGGGTGGTTCGATTCCCTTCCGGGTCGACAAATAGATCGAACATCGTAAGAAGATCTAAATCCTCAGAGGCTGGCCTCTGAAACAGAGTAAAAGCATCCCACATTCCGCGCTCCATGGCCTCCATCTCAGCCCCCGTATGGAAGGCCACCAAAGCACACACCTCGCTTGGCCAAGATCGCTGCCTAAGATATCTGGCGCCGTCGATGGGATGGAATCCCGTGTCTTTTGCCGAGGGCGAATACCCGATGTCGTGCAGCCACGCTGATGCGACCACGCACCTAGGCACCACCCCCGGGTTCAGCACAGCAATCGACTCGGCCAGTTCACCAACGCCTGCCACGTGCGACCGTCGCGGCTCTTGTCCCTCAAGCAGAGTAAGTGCCAGAGCCGCTGCAGCGGATTCAGTGTGGATCATGGGGAAGACACGAGATAGACCAACGCCACCGATGCCACCAGGCTCTCAGCGTTCGAGGGGCATTGCCCGTAACGCTCAAAGACGTGCCACGCTGCTTCGTCACACAGGTGGACAACCCACCGTGAACTATCCGTGCGCTCCTCATAGGGGTCGCTGAAAACGCGTAGCTCCAAGAGCCACTCGGTGGAGTACGAGACCACTGCTCGCTGACCGACTACGTCACGATCATCGACCGAGAGTTGCCGGTAGGTCGGCGCCGGCGGTGGAGCGAGGGGCACCCACAACGAGCCATCCTCCCGGACCTCGGGATACCTCGGCACGCTCCGCACGACCATCGCCTCCTCAGCGTGACTGCTGAGCCTTCAGGATGCCTCACCGGACACCACCCGTGCCATGTCCGGCCACCGACGGGCATCACTAGCGCTCCTGATCAACATGCAACTGGTCGCTCGTCAAATAGCGGGCCTACTCCGGATTCGTCGTGACCAGCAACGAGTTCCACGAGCCCGCCGCCTGCTTGATGTCGGACTCGGTGGCGAACATGTAGCGCCACGTCCCGAAGTCCTCTTCGTCGCGCACGGCGCGCGCCCAGACCTGAGCCGCCTCGATCTTGCGGAGTACATCGGCGTCCTGGGCGTTGTCGTCAGCCTTGCCTTCGATCAACCAGAACACGCCCTTGATGTCCAGGGCGATGAAATCAGGGAAGTACCGACCCTCTGGTGTTGGGATGAATGCCTGCCCACCGACGTAGACACGCAGCCACCACTCGATGTTCGGGTCACGGTCCATCAGCCGCGCCAGTTCGAACTCGGTGCTGCCGGCATCGAACGTCGCGACCGGCATCACGTTGCGCTTCCAGCCTACATAAGGCGCGTTCTTGCGGAACTTACCCGGGGCATGAGCCGCAAGACCCTCAGTTGGAACGGGGACCGGTTCCAGGGGGAGCGTGACTGGCGTGAAGTGAAACTGCACCTGCTGCTTGCGGTTGGCGATCTTCTCGCGGATCAGGCGACGCATACCCTCTACGGCCTGCTCTCGGCGCTTTTGACCCCACTCGCCTGCTTCACCGTCGTTGAGTACCCCAGCCCCCTTCAGAAACGCTCGTACAAGACGTTTGGAGGCGGTCTTGCTGGACTTCTCCTGCGGCACCTCGGGCTGCTGCATGATCAGTTCGACGAGGTCGTCGTAGACTACATCGAGCCCCTCGAGGGTCTGCTGCGCTGTCTCGTGTGCCTGTGGGGCCACGTTGATCGAGACCTGATCACCGACTCGCTCAGCCTCCAACGCATCACGGAAGATGAACGTAGGCACCTCGTTGATGAAGGCGACCCCAGCCTGCTCAGCATCTCCATCCGGGATGTCCGACAGAGAGAACGGCGCCTGAGCTAGAAGTGAATCCCTGCGAGGGAAGATGATCTGGGGCGCGTCGTTGACTCTGCCCCGTGGCACCGGAGCTGCAGCCGCGAGTCGGTTCTCGGTCTCGTCGAAGACCAGAGGTGAAGTGACGGCATCGCGGACATCTTCAGTTCCACCTTCCCCTTCCTCATCGAAGCCGTCTCCGAAGAGTGCCCACTGACCAGGCATAGGAGCCACGCCACCACCTGGCCCAGTTCCTCCACCTGAGCCGTAGTGAGCAGGCATGGCACTAGGGTCGAGCGGCTGCGTGGGATCGATCTCCGAAGTCGTGGCGAAGCCCTGATCATCCACCTCTAGCGAGGACGAGGGAAGCTGAATGCGCTGACGAAGGACGTCCTTCTGGTCAAGCAATTGCTTGTAAGAATCGTGCGCCACGAGGTCCACCTGGTCGACCATCGGCAGCCCCGTGCGGGATCCGAACGGTAGACGCAGGCCCCGACCGAGGATCTGTTCCGTCAGGGTCTGGGAGGCAAGTTTGCGAAGCGCCACGATCACGGCGATGTTCTTCACGTCCCAACCCTCGCGGAGCATATTCACACTCACGATGGCCCGGATCGGGGAGTCAGCCTCTTCGACTTTGGCCAGGGCGTCCAGGGCCTCGTCAGAGGACTGCGAGGTGACCTCCAGAACCTGCGAGCCGTCTCCGATGAGGCCTGGCTGGGCAAGCACCTGTCCCACCTCGGTTGCGTGCTCGATGGTCTGGCAAACCACGAACAGGACAGGCTTGACTTCAGGCGCATCGGAGCTGGTCTCGCGATAGACCGCGTACGCCTCTTCCTTGTGCCGCAGCAGCTGACAGGCATCGGCCAGTTGGGTGCGCTCGTCCTTGGTCCCGTCCTTGCGATAGACGATCACCGGGACCTTGACATGCCCGTCGGCGATGGCCTCACCGAGGGTGTACTGGAAGACGACCTTGTCGTGGTCCGCCTTGTCCGGGGTCGCGGTCAGACCAATGAGCGCCACGGGGTTAAGGTCGCGGATCGCCGCAGAGAACGCCCTGGCCTTCTCGCGGTAGACGTGGTGCTCATCCGCGATCACGAACAGGTCTTCGGCACTCTCCAGGTGTGAGTAGAGCGCATCACCGAGGTTCTCGTCTTCGGAGCGGACCTTGCGGCTCACCTTGTCTGTCGGGCGGATCAACTGCTGCACGTTGAAGACGAACACCTTCAGCCGCCTCGGGTCCCGCAGAACCGACCCCACGTTGGCGGCTTGGAAGTTGTCCGGCGTGACGATGAACGGCTCTATGTCCGCCCCGGACACGTACTTGGCCGAGGCCGCGTCGAAGTTCGCCAGCGTCTTGCGCTGGATCGTTGCCCCTGGCGTCACCACGAGCACATGTCGGACCCCTTGGGTCGCGAGGTACTCGATCAACGAGGACATGAGGAAGGTCTTACCTACACCCGTGGCGAGATCCGCGATCATCTCTTCATACGCGGACGTGCCCTCCGCGATCCGCCGCACGATCTCCGAGAGTGCGTTCTTGTTCGGCTGGCGCAAGTCGAAACGGGCCGCAATCTCCTCGATCAGAGCGTCGTCGCAGGTGATCTCCACCCTCATCTCACTTCACCGTCCCGTTCGGGAATATGTCCCCTGGAGCCTTCTTGATCCGCGACCCAGGCGAGAGGCTCTGAAGCAGTTCGGAGGCCTCTGGGAGCACGCCCTTGGCCACGATCACCGCCTTCTCCTG
Organism: Janibacter sp. LM; assembly: GCF_039631275.1. Classification (NCBI taxonomy): domain Bacteria; kingdom Bacillati; phylum Actinomycetota; class Actinomycetes; order Micrococcales; family Intrasporangiaceae; genus Janibacter; species Janibacter sp. LM. The sequence continues at coordinate 62,158 of NZ_JBDIVG010000003.1, read as the reverse complement.
CTCGCCCAGGTGCTCGACCACCGTCCGCACAACCGTCTCGTCGGCTACACCGTCGATCACCGCGAGCCGCTGACGCTTCCGCACACCGCAGAACACCGGGTCGCCGGGAGTGAGGGTGAACTTCAACTGCCCGGCGACCGCCTTCGACCAGGCCCCGTTGGTCGCCTCGGCAGCGAGGTACACCGATCCGTCCTCATCGTCCACCTCGTACATCGAGGGACCCACCTTTGCGACTGTGAAGCCTCCGCCACCCTTCCAGACCGTGGTGGACTGATCACGGGTCTTGGCCGCAGCACGCAATGACTTTCGCGCCTCTGGCATGACATCGATCGTCACACCGCCATCCGAGCCAAGCTTGACCTTTTTGAGCAGGCCAAGGAGGGCCTTCGACTCTTCGCTCGTCAGCCGAGGCTCACCGCCGTTGGCGAGTTGGCGAACCGCCTTCGCGGCCTCGTCAATGATGTTGATAGGAAGGGTCTGCTGGTCTGCGAACTTCCCGATCAAGGTCGTGAACTTCTGGGCTTCCTCAGGGCTAACCCCGTCTGGGAGGTCTGCAACCGCTACTCGCTCGGTGATGGAAGTGACTCCTCCAGGATCGGCCCCGTCTACGACCTTCCGGAGGCGCGGCAAAACGAAGGAGTTCACATTGCTCTCCGATAGTTCCACGGTCACCCAACGCCGACCCATCTTGTGCGCGACAGCAGCAGTCGTCCCGGAACCTGCGAAGCAGTCCAGCACTAGATCTCCCGGATTGCTCGCGATCTGCAACACTCGGGCCATCAGGCGCTCCGGCTTTGGTGTGGCGAAAACATCCCCGACCAAGGAGCGCGTCTCCTCCTTGCCGTTGCGCACGAACCCGACCTCCTCGGGCGCCCAAACAGTGGACGGGACGCGCCCGTCTTTCACCTCGGTCAGAAAGCGCTTGATGTAAGGCCGTGACTTACCGTCCGGACCCCAGTAGATGCGCCTGTCAGCGTCGAGGCGATGCATCTCATCCTCGGAGACCCGCCAGTAACTGCCCGAGGGGGGTCCTTCGATGAAGCGACCGCCCGGCGTGGTGATCGAATACAAGCCCTTCGAGTACTCGTTTCGGGCAGCCATGTCACTTCGCCTCCACGGTCCCCGGGGATCGTCATCAGGATTGACGTACGCGGAGTTCATCGACGCGGTGCGAACCAACGGGTTGAAGACGCACCGTTGCTTGTCGCTTGCGTAGACGAGCATCACGTCGTGGTCCATCGAAATATGGGGCGCCGTATTGCGCGGATCGTTACGGCGTTTCCAGATCACCGTGGCGACGAAGTTCTCAGCACCAAATTCCTCGTCCAACAGGAGGCGCATTCGGTGCACCTCCGCATCATCCAGATGTACCCACACCGACGCATCGGAAGCTAGTAATGGCTTAATCTCGCGGATGCGGTCGCGCATCATCGTCAGCCAGACGGAGTGCTCCAGCTGGTCGGCGTAGTGCTCGAAGGTCTGCTCCGTGTTAAACGGAGGGTCGATGTAGACCAACTTGACCTGACCCGCGTACTTGTCGCGGTACTCCGGGATGGTCCCGAGGGAGCGTAGGGCGTCGCCTGAGTCTCCGATGATGAGCAGGTTCTCGTCCGTGCCTGCGGGGTCGTCGACTTCCCCGACCTGCTCCAGTACCTCGATGGACTTGACCTCGCGGGCGCGGGGGTCGCTCGGGTCGACCCAGGCGTAGTCGTACTTGCCGTCCTCAACTGGGATGAGAGCAGAGTCCTTGCCCATCCATGTCAGTTCCAGCCGACCCTTTGGGATGCGCTTCATGTACCTACCCTCGCCCGCTCGCTTCGCTCCTCGTGGCCACAGTATGTGTCCCCCTGCAGACATCGCTCCGCAGGCGCCGCGAGGGCTTCCGAAACCGCCCCCGATCGCGAGTCGACTAAGGCGCCACTCCCCTGTCCGTTCCAGAAACTACTTCGAGGAATACGAGGTTCACCGCTTCTGCGCCTTCAGGATGCCGTACCGGACACCGCTCGTGCCGACTCTGCCGCCGACAGCCTCGCTGATCCTGCTGGCCGAGACCCCTTCGGAGGCGATCTCGAGGAAGATCGCGTTGCGCTGTTCCAGGGCAGCGGCCAGAGAGGCCTCGAGCTTCTCGACCTCGGCCGAGGCTTCGCGGGCCCGCTTGAGCAGCTTGGCCACGTCACCCGTTGTCATGGCCACAGCGTAACGACGCACGTTGTCCCACACAGGAGTCCTTCCCTGTCAGATCGAGTCCCTTGTCCTTCAGCCACGACAGCGGGTCGACGGCTTGTTCGCGGATGCGCACCTCGAGGTGCAGGTGGGCGCCGCTGGACTGGCCGGTGTTGCCCACGGTTCCGATGCGTTGCCCGGCCTTCACCCCCTGGCCGGCTTTCACGTCGATACGGCTCATGTGTGCGTAGCGAGTCGTGACCCCGGCGCCGTGATCGATGATCACGAGGTTGCCGTAGCCGCCCATGACTCCGGCGTGCACGACCTGCCCCTTGCTCATGGACGTGATCGGCATCCCCTCGGGAGCGGCGAAATCGGTTCCCTCGTGCATGCGGGCAGCGCCGGTGATCGGGTGCACCCGCATCCCGAAGGACGAGGACTTCATCAGCCCGTTGGTCAGAAGGGGCGCCTTCCACGCGCCTGCCCCACCGACCGAGACCTCCTCGCATAATCCGGTCTCGCCGCTGGCGGCCTCGACGATGGCCACGGATCGGGCCTCGTGCTTGGCGTAGGCCTCGGGGAACGCGGAGCCCTGGACGATCTGTGCTGCGACGGTGACCGGGAGAGACTTCCATCCCGTGACGTCGAGCAGCCCTGGGTTGTTGGTGTGCTTGGCGCGCCCGAAGAAGGCTTCGGTGGACTTGTCGATGTCACGGATCTGGGCCGGTGTTCCCCAGCCCTGGCTGGGCCGCTGCTGGAAGAGACCGAGCGAGTCCCGGTCGCCGTGGTCGAGGTTGCGCAGTGAACTCTCTTGGAGCGCGGTCGCGATCGCGATGACCTGCCCGCGGGTGGAGATCTTCAGTCGCTTCGCTACGGCGATGATCTGTGCCGCGTTGTTGGCCTGCTCCTGCGTGAGTGTGGACCCCTTCGTGGATGCGCCCACGCAGGTCACCGACGCCCCGACCATCGGCGAGTCCTCCTCGGTGGAGAACCCACCACTAGCTGCGGCTACGACCATGAGCAGGAAGAGCCACGTTCCGATGACCAAGACGACCGAGGCGGCGGCGATCAGCCCTCGGTACCGCCATGCCAGGCGAGCACCGACGATCCACGGGTCCATCAGTACACGCTCCCGTCGGTGACCGGCTCGAAGCCGGTGACCCGTAGTCGGCCTTGGTCCGAGGTCGACACCGAGACGTCCACGGCTGCCACATCGCCGCCGCGAAGGGGGAAGCGCATCACGCCGCCGACTTCGGCGGTCTGCTGGACCTGACCGGGCTCGAAGGTGCCGGAAGGGATGTTGGCGAGGTGGACGGTCTGGAGGCTGCGGTGGAGGTCATCGCTCACGACCGGACGAAGTCGCGCCAACCACGCCGACTTACCCCCTTGCGTGTTCGGATACCGGTTGATGAACGAACGCGCCGTCCTCTGCCAGGGCTCATCCCCCCTTCGCCCGTCTGCCTGGAGCGCGCCCTCGGGGATGCTCGTCGTCGGCGCAGAGCTCGAGGCGGTCACGGTGACCGGCGAAGTGGGTCGGGTCTCGGCGGCGGGCCGCAAGCGGACGACGACGATGGCCGCAATGATCGCCACGGTGGCGATCACCGCCCGGACGACTTTGCCTGTGGTCATGACGCCTCCCCTCGCTCGGTCTCGTCCTGGCCGTTGCTCGTGACGAAGCTCTTTGTCGATGCGTCGTAGAAGACCCATCCGGCCTCGTCCGGGTTGTCGAAGGGGTTGTGGTCCAGTCCGGCGTCGTAGCGCCGGGGTGCTGCGTCGACCACGGTCTCGACCGGATCGGCCGTCACCGCGGGGACCTCGTACTCATCCGAGGAGTGCTCGACGACCACGACCGGCGCCGGGGACTCCCTTCGGTCTGCAGCGGTATCGCTGACCCGATCGGTGGAGGCGTCTGTGATCACCACCGACGAGACCACGTCGTGCTGACGATCCTCGCTACCCGCTGACTCCGGAGTGTGTCGATAGGTCGGGGTCTCGGCAGCCTCTGGCAACTGGGCGTAGTAGGCAGCGGGTGTGGTCCCAAGCTGTGGCGCCTGCGCCTGCGCCTTGTCGGGTGCGGCTGCGTCGTCGTCCTTCTGGGTGCCTTCTCTCCACTGGTGCGTCGACTTCTCCTTCGGACCGTCGTTGTCCTCCTCTTCCTCCTCGTCATCGGCGGCGCTGCGCCCGATGGCGGTGCCGGCGGCGATGGTGAGCATTGTCTTGGCGACACTGACGACGCCGGAGGCCTGCGAGCCGTCGGCCCCGGGCATGTTCAGCGATGTGAAGCGGGTCAGGGCGCGCACCGGGTGGAGCACGATCCAGCCGACGAGTGTCAGGACCGCGATGCACAGGCACTGCCAGCCAAAGGCCAGTTCGTCGGTCTGCGTGATGTAGGTGGCCAGCGAGATGTAGACCGCGGCCCCGAGGCCGAAGATCACCGTGTTGAGGACGACGGCTACGAGCTTGCGAGCCACCGAGCGGGCGACGGACGGCATCATCGCCATGACCGCGCCGAGCATCGGCCCGAGGATGACGGTGAATCGCCAGTACAGGAAGCACAGGAGCAGCAGGACGAAGGCGATGAAGGGCAGGGAGAACGCTGTCGGTGCGACGAGCGAGCCGCCCAGGGCGAGCCCCATCCGTTGCCCGAAGTTGGAGTTGGTCAGGGTGGCGTACGCCCCGGGGTCTTCCTTCTTGATCTTGCCGGCGACGTCCTTGAAGTCCTTCTTCTTCTGCTCGTAGATCTTCTTCCCCGCGCCGCTGGGGTCGCGATTGATCTCAGCCTTCTCGGCGTAGGTGAGGGTGCGGGCCGCGTACAGCTCGTACCCGTACTTCTGCGCCACCGCGGAGTCGTCCGAGCCGAGCTGCCCGCGGAGCCAGACGTCCCAGACCAGCGACTTGTAGAGCGAGCCGACGAAGACCGTTCCCGGCTGCTCCCGGTCTGCGTCCGAAGGGAGTTCGTCCTTGCCGTTGATGATGTTGTTCTGGCCCGCGAGGACGACGCTCGAGACGATGTCGTCAGCCGCCTTGGACGCCTTGATCGGCCACCCGACGGTTAGGCCGACGACGCAGAGGCCGATGAGGACGAAGGCCAGGACTCGCAGCGTCTGACTGACCTGACGTCGAGCGGCGAAGACCAGGGCGGACAGCGCAGCCACGAGCACGAAGAGCGGCATCAGCGGCTCGGTGAATGCCTGGGCCATGGCCGTCGACGTGTGCTGCAAGACCGGGTCGAGGAAGTCCAGCCAATCGGGGTTGCCGAAGGCATTGCCGGCCGAGACGGTGACAGCTGCGGAGAGCACCGCGGGGAGAAAGAACGTGGAGGCGATGCCGTCGGTGACTTCAGCCGGCTTGTCGGTGATCTCTCCCGTCCCGAAGTCGCAGTCGTCGTCGAAGGTGAACCACGACAAGCCAGCGACCCCGTAGTTCTGCAGCAGGCTGGCCCCGGACGTCGGCTCGACCGTCGTCGGCGGACTCTTGGGAGCGGGCAGGACCCATCCCCCGAGACCGTCGGTCGGTGACTCGGCCACTGGGACCGTCTCGCATCCGAAGGGGTCGGGAGCCGCAACAGCGGGTGACGCTCCCCAGACCAGGAACCCGAGCACACCGACGATGAAGGTCACGAGGCCCCGAGTTGCCGAGCGCATCAGACCCACTCCAGTTCGCTCGTGGTCCCGCCCAGGGCTCGGCGCTCCTGCCCCTTCGGGCGGGTGTCGAGCAGTTCCCACAGCCCCGGCAGCAGGTCCCGGTTCACGCGGAAGCGTCCGACCTTGCCGTTGATCCGGGCGACGAAGTCGCGGTACTCGGCACTCTCAGGCGTTCCCTCGGGGGATCGGAGATTGCCCAGCGTCTGCTCGTACCCCACGCCGGTCTTGACGCCGATCAGACGCAGGGCGTCCTCCTGCTGGTCCGGGTCGTCCAGGGCGCCGATGAAGGCGTCACTGATGAGTGCCTTCGAGGCGGACTGTGCTGACAGGGCGGTGTGGCGGTCCTGCGAGCTGGTGACGATGCGCGCGTTCCACTTGCGGCTGTCGCGCTCGAGCCGGGCGAAGAGATTGCGGCCGGACGCCCACTCGGAGAGGCGGTGTGCCTCGTCGAGACCGACGAACTTTCGCTCGTTCATGCCGCCCGAGTAGATGCGCGAGGAGGCGAACTGTGCGGCGAGGTTGAGCACCGCGACGGAGAGACGCTCGTCGACGGACCAGGACGAGCGCTCCGCCTCCTGCTTCGGCAGGCTCATACCCGGCAGGGTGATGACGAGGAGCCGCGACGACGACTGTTCCTGCGCCCCGGGGTTGAAGAACAGCCGCGTGCGCGGGTGGTCCATCATCTGATGCAGGCTCTCGTAGAGCGTGCGCGCCATGTCCTCGGGGAAGAGAGACCGGTCTGCCAGGAGCTCGACGACGTCGGCGAGAGATGCGTCTTGCCGGCTCGTCTGCTGGGCCAGCGCCCGGGAGAGCAAGACCTCGGTCATGGCGCCTGACATGACGCCCTCGGGGAGGATGCTGCGCATCGCGTCCAGAGCCAGTGCGGTGCGCTCCATGCGTGCGACCTGCTGCGCATCGCGCCACTTCTGCTCGAGGTACTCGCCCCGCTCCCGCCGAGTCGCGATCGCACGCAACTTCTCCTGGACTGCGTCGTCGGCCTCGACGGACTCGAGCGAGGGGTCGACCACGACGCCGAAGGGGGACAACGTCCCCTCAGCAGCGTCGAGCAGGTTCAGCGAGCTGGAGACAGACGCGATCGGCTCCCACTTCGTGATTCTGGCCAGCGGTCCGGACGGGTCGAAGACCGTCGTGGAGACGTTCGACAGGGTTTCGAGTGCGGCGAGCAGACCCATGAGCGTTGACTTGCCACCGCCCAGCCCAGAGACGAGGGGCGTCAGCCCCGATCGGGAGAAGCGCTCCATGCCCTGGTGCATGTCCCATATGAAGGGATGACCGCCGGCCCCGACGGTCGAGCCGATCAGGTGGCCCTCTCGGTCGCCGAGGCGGCTCGAGATGTTGGGCAGGCCGGCCGCGTAGGTGATGACGGGCATGTGCCGCAGGTGGGCGGTCGTCGAGATGCCCTCGCCCGGCACGAACTCGCGATAGGCACCCTCGACGTTGCGCATGAACTTCAGGTCGATGCGCTCGGCCTCGTAGTGCTTGATCAGGCCTTGGGCGCGCTCGAGCGCCTGCTTGCTCGTCGGCGCAGCCACGGCAAAGCGCACGTACGCGTAGACGCGGGTGGCCTCGGTGCCATAGCCCTCTTCCATCTCGTGCTTCATCGCTCGCGCGGCCTTGTGCGCCTGCCCGAGCATCGGCGGTTCCATCCGGGAGTCGACCCGCTGGAACTGGTCCTTCTGGTCGTGGATCAGCTGCAGCCGCTTCTCGACGTCCTTGGCCGCTCCGCGGCCGTCGCGCACGACGAAGTGCGAGGACATCTCGAAGCCACCGAAACGGCGCGCGTAGGCGGCCCAGGGCGGGGAGGTCTCGGGGATCGATCGATCCTCCATTCGAGCCATCGAGAGCACAGCCACGTGCGTCTCGACGGGGTCGACGGTCTTGGACCGGTCCGGCGAGCCGACGAGTCGAACTGTGCGGGAACCGACCGCGCCCGGATGCACCTCGACCTGATCCATCACGCCGGCTAGGTCGAAGACGTCGACCGGCTCCGCTCCCGCGACCCACGAAGGGGACGGGTTCGGCAGGCCGAGACCACGCGACCTCGACACGAGCCACTCGACCTCGCGCTGGGTGGCCGGCCGACCGATGGACTCCATGAGCGCATCGAGATTCTCGATGTCACCGCTCAGTCGGTCCGAAGCCCGGCCAGCACGGTCGCCCTTGCCGAATCCAGCGAGGAAGCGCGAGACCGTGGACTCGTTGCCGACGGACACACCCCACAGGACCGGAGTTGCCGAGAGCGATCTCGACGCGAGAACCCGCTGGCCACCCGTCAGGTACTGACGCCACGCGTCCTCGTCGACGGGGCTCGGTGTCCCCGCGTCCAGGGCAGCGGCCCACATCGACGCCGCGAAGGGCATCGACGACACCCGCTCGTGCACGCTGCGACCGGCGAGGCCAGCCAGTAAGCGGCCGGCGTTGTGAATGTGCGCTTCGCGCTGGTCCGTCGAGAGAAACTCCCAGTCGACCTCGCGTAGGACGTACCAGGCGCGGACCTCACCACGGGCGGTCGTGACGTGCCCAGAGATGCCCTTTAGCTGCCAGTCGTAGGACTTCGGGAGCGAGGTGTCGAGCTCCCCCTTCGCCCGCTTCTGGTTTGCGCGTCCAATCTTCATCGGAGGCCACCCACCTTTACGTCGTGGTCCAGGCGGTCACGACGGAACCGCCGCCGGGCCTCTACCTCGGACCGGATGATCCGGAGCCACGCCCCAAAGGGGACTTCACCGGTGACAGAGTCGGCGAGGATCCATGCGCCGATCCCGCCGAAGACCGCTCCAGAGACAACTGCGAGGAACCACCCCAGCGGCGAGAACAGGAGCGCCAGCAGCGGAGCCAACGCGAGGAAGATGAAGACGGCCACGTAGCGCGGGTGCATGGGGATCTCGATCCCGTCCACCTCGACCAACCGCCCCTGAAACCGCCACACGCGGTCGTCCGTCGTCAGTCGCACGGCAGCCCACCTCAGAAGTTGAAGATGGCCGAAACCATGTCGCGGCCCGTTGAGGTGCCGACGAGGCCGGCCAGACCGACGATGAGGAACACGATCAGCACGCCACCGAGCGTCGAGAGCAGGTCACGGACGCCGGACTTCTTCGTGCCGAAGGCGAAGAGGGCCACGAGGCCCACCGCGATGATGCCGATGCCCAAGAGCCCGAAGAGCTCGTCCTTGAGGCCACCGGTGTTGACGATGTCCGCCGGCATCGCGGCCGGCAGGGAGGAAAAGTTGAAACCCATCACGTTGAGCACCCCTTGCTGATTGGTTGTCGGGACGATCGCCCAACAACAACGGTACGCAGCGCACAGTGCACTACGCATCTTTCGGAAGCATGAACCGGCGGCGCGATCCGAGCCATCAGGTCCTAGCGGCTTCCCGAGCGACACGACCAGCACAACAGACGCGGCTCAACTGTGGGCCCGGTTATCCACAGGCGATACACGCCGCCCCAACATGAACCAAGCGAGAAATGAGGCATGCGGGCAGCCCGTCCCAACCTTCGCGGCGTCACCTACGGCGCAGTCGTTGTTTAGGGCGCGGATGCCGCGGCTCGCGGGGGCGACAGCGGGGCTTCGCGTACCTGATCCCACCGACGACCATGCTTGCGCTTCACGTGTCAGCCGTCTCGGTCGTGAGGTCGCGCGCCCCTTCGGGGCGTCCCCGCCAAGCCTGCTCGACGCCATCGGTCAATCTGGCTCTCGCGCAAGGAGGGACACTTCGAGCGAGGCAACGTGCCTCGCCAGCGCCCAAGGCCTACGGTAGCCACTATGGCCGTGGGACGAGCGATCGAAGCAACTTCAACTCAGGTACTCGAGCGAGCGCAGTCCTTCCCTCGGCTGCGGTACATGGGTTCCAAGTACCGCCTCCTTCCGCACCTTGAGCGCGTGTTCGCCGATCTGGGCGGGGCGACCGCCGTCGATGCGTTCTCCGGCTCGGGCGTCGTGTCGTACCTGCTCAAGGCCCAAGGCTTCCGAGTCACCAGCAATGACTTTTTGAACTTCCCGAGTGTCATCTCGCGAGCCACCGTGCAGAACTCCTCCGTACGACTCGATGAGGACACCGTTGAAGCCATCCTCGGCCCGCCCGCCGATGACCGCGACTTCATCCAGTCCACATTCGATGGCCTCTATTTCACAGCTGAGGACCGCCAATTCCTTGACTCTGCCTGGTCGCACATCGACCGGTTGACGGGGTACAAGAAGGACCTCGCACTGTCGGCCCTGGTTCTCTCGGCGGCACGCAAGCAACCTAGAGGCGTATTCACTTTCACTGACTCGACACGGTACGCCGACGGCAGGCGCGACCTGCAGTTGTCACTTCGCGAGCATTTCCGCGAACGCGTGGCTGACTACAACGCCACAGTTTTCAGCAATAGGGCCCGCAGCAAGTCAGTGCGAGGCGAAGTGTTCGACATCGAAGACCGCGAGCCGGACATCGCCTACCTGGACCCGCCGTACGCTCCGCCGCGCGACGACAACGACTACATCAAGCGCTATCACTTCCTTGAAGGGCTAAGCGTGTACTGGCGTGGCGTCACGATCATGGAAGAGACCAAGACCAAGAAGCTCGAGAAGCGATACACGCCGTTCGCTTACAAGCGGACCATTGAAGATGCCTTGCTGAGAACGTTTGAGCACTTCGAAGGTGCGGGCGCGATTGTGTTGTCGTACTCGTCTAACGCGATCCCCGACGCGGCCCGAATTGTCGACCTTCTCGGCAAAGTCAAGACATCTGTCGAGGTTGTCTCGATTGACCACAAGTACCATTTCGGAACTCATGCGGCCGCCACGCGGCGCGATGTGAGCGAGTACCTGTTCATTGGACGTGACGGATGAGCGGCGCCGTCACGTTTGATGAGTACCTAGGGACCCTTGGTCGGCTTACCGCTCATATCGACCCGACTGCGTCGACTCCCGAGGCGGAGGAAATCAAGGACGCAGCGGAACAACTTACTCTGCTCCCTGCAGTGGACCTAGCGAGCCTCGCCGCTTGGGCAAAGGCGAATCCGACAAGGGTTCCGGTACTCGGGCTGGTAGTTGGTCTCGGCCAAGAGAAACTCAAGAACGCTCTCCGCGATGAGTTCGACACCTCAGGCTGGGTCACGCTCGCGAGGGAACGAGCTGTCGACCTGGTGACCTGGCTCGACAAAGACTTTGACCTCCTGCGCATGCTCACTACGCAACAGACCCGCAGGTACGACTTTGGCGACGTTCTTGTCGCTCGGGCGGGTAGCCGAGTGACGGCCACCCAAGCAGGACAATCGGGGCGAAAGGTCGAGGATGAGATCGAAGCCATAGCCGTCGACCTCAATCTGCCGTACGAGACTCGGACGCGGTTCACAGGACGGAGCGGACGCACTGCACCGTGCGACCTTGTGGTGCCAGATTCGGGTAATGCTCAGATCGTTGTCGCGGCCAAGGGCTTTGACTCAACGGGTAGCAAACTCACAGATGCCGTGCGTGAGATCGAAGAAATGGCCGAGATTCGGCTCCCTCGCCAGTTCGTCATCGCAGTTATCGACGGCATCGGCTGGAAGTCGCGCAAGTCGGACCTCCGCAAGATCCACTCGCTCTGGGAATCTCAACAAATCGACGGCATGTACACGCTCGCAACCCTCGATCGATTTAGGGACGACCTAGAAGACGCTGCCAGGCTACGCGGGCTGGTCTAGTCACTAGGCGCCGGACTTTGTCGGCTCTTCAGAGTTGAGTGTGGGCGCGCCGGTGGTGAGGGGTAACTGAGTGTAGACGTCGAGGTCCTCGATGATGAGCGGACTTTTACCTCTGCTCGCCCAAGGACCTCGACGATGCCCCACCCTAGTTGCGTCTGCCCTGACGCGCCCGATCGCTGCGACCGATGCGATGTTCTCCTTGATTTCCCCGCCTCCACCTGGGTGCGGTGACGCAGGCTCCAGCGTGCCTGGTGCTCGAAGAGGAGTCCTGCGATCCGGTCACGGGCTGCCCCGGCTGCGGAGTCATCGCGACTGGTACTACTTGCGCAAACCACCCGGCCAGTGGCGCACGTGATCCTTCTGAAGTCGCTTGATGTCGCCGAGAATCACCTTGAGGGTCGTCGAGGCTGGAACCTCATTGTCATGGGCGCTGGGGTTCAGGCTCGTCCTCCAGAGGTTCCAGCGACCTCGTTCGTCCTGGCCAAGGGCAAATCCGAGCACCTCCGGGATCAATTCGCTAAGGACCTTGTCGCCGACCTCGGACACCCTCGTGACGGTCCCGGCTTGGGTTCGGCCTGTCGCAATAATCTGCTTCGCCAGCCTCTCCGCTGCGCGGCGCAGCGCGTTCGAAGCGTTGCGCCTGCCATCGACAGTCAGGCTCGCGATCGCGTCCTGTGCCTCAAGTACGCATCGCCCGAAAACGTCGGTCTCATTCGTGACGGCCGTACCTTCAGCCATGTCTGACAGTGTCAACTCATAGTGCTCGGCACCGCGATGGCCTTGGACTTCGACAATGTTGACGGCCAACTTCGGGTCATGCGTGCACACGATGACCTGAACTCCTCCATCCAGGAGAGCCCCCAAGGTGTTCAAGGTGAACGTCACTCGGTGCTCGGGGTCGTACCCCGGCAATGGATCGTCGAGGACCACCACCGGACTGTTGAGCAGGCGCTGCCGCGCGAGGAAGGCCGCTAGACCCAAGGCGTTGAGCTGACTGTCGCTGAAGACTCCAACCGCATCGCGGACCTGTGGCTGGGCCTCCTCAGAGACCGCAAGCTCAGCGGTAAGGTTCACATACCGGCGGCCTGACGCGCGACGGCCAACCCCGCCGAAACGCACTAATTCGTCCGGGCGCAAGGTGGCCCACCACCGATCAATCTCAGCACCCATGTTGTCAAAGCGCTCGTCAAGAAGACTCTTTTCGGCCTTTTGGAGCAACCGACCAAGCGCCTCTACCCGCAGTCTTGTGCGGTCGCGTTGTCGTGAGAGCGTCAGCTCGTGATGCAGTTCTTCACGGTGCTCCAGTAGGTCGAGGACCTCGCGGACGCCATGTGTCAGCGTCGCCAACTGCAGCTTCTCACCCATTTCCTCGTGTAGCCGACCGACAACGTCCATCAGGCCGCCGATCTCGTCGCGGAAGACGCCAATACCTTCGTTGAACTGATCAAGCAACCCCGACAACTCATCCTGAATCGCAGCGCGCTCGTTGACCTTTCGGATCAGTTCTTCGGTAGCGGTCTTGACCTGTTCATGAATCCCTTCGAGCCTTTGGACCTGGTGGCGAGCTCGAGAGATTGCGCCTTGCGCCGATTCACCGGAGTTGAGGCTCGGCCAGTCAGTCGGCCTGGAACCAAGGAGATCGTCACGATGCGCCGCGACCTCTGCCCACGTTCGGTCGTCCCAGTCCTGCGCCGAAGGCAAAACGGTCCACAGCGCCTGGATGGCGCCCTCGACGCTGGTCAACACGGAGCGCAACTCACTCATGACAGCTGACGCGGCGATCTGCATGTCCGCCGAAGAAGCCAACTGCTCGCGAATTCGCTGAATGCGGTCGGGCCCGAGGCTCCCTTGTTCGCAGACGGGGCAAGTTGTGGCCTCAGTCAGAGCACCCAGATGGGGGTGTCTCAGTACTGCCTCAAAGACTGGCGCGAGACGCGCCGCCTCCGCCTCGACACCCCGCAACCGCTCCATGTAGGCAGCGATGTTTCCTACGAAACTAGAACCGTCTAGGCGAGGGGGCAAGTTGGAGATCGTCGGGGTCAGCGCCACTAGGGGAAAGACACGTTCCTCCGCCCGCTGCTTTGCGGCGCGCAACTCCGTAATCACCTCTTCTGCGGTTCGGCCCGTAGCGGCAGGACTGAGAGCCATCGCCACTGACACAAGACCTGCCGTCACCGACGGCAGATCGGTGGCAGCCTCCACGCTGTCAGCGGCCGCGCTGGCGGCGGAGTTTGCTCGCGTGGCGTTCTGCAGGACAGCGAGCGTGGAAACCCATGGCAACGGAGGAATCCCAGCAACACGAGCCTTGGCACGTTCAACGGCTTGCCGCACCTGGTCAAGGTCCGTCAACTCAAGCAACGCACGAAAGTACGAGGCCCTCTGTTGCGGCGCCGTAGACAACACGTACCGGAGGTTGTGCTGGAGAAGGACCGGCGCCGCTAGTGGCGGCTCGCCCAAAGGGATCCCCAGTACATCGAGATCCTCGGCTCGCTGAGAGTCCACGCTGATCGTACTCTCGCAATCAGACGAACCCGTGTAGTCCGCTGTCAAAGTACGTCGGACTGTGCGCTCCACACCGTCGCTGCACCGAACGTCCGCCTCCACCCAGACGTCGGAGTCACCATGCGGCAAATGAACGTTGGTGAGCATCCGTTCGTATTCAGCCTTTGCTGCACCGAGGAGAACTCGCCTGCTGCTGAGCCCGGTGAAGAGGAACTCCAGCGCCTCGGCAGTCGCCGTCTTCCCCTGGCTGTTGTCGCCCTTGATCACCGTGATGGGCGAACCAAGCTCGATCTCTCGAATCTCGGTCCCATAGGAGCGAAACCCTCGAATCCGCAGGCGCAGGATCCGAGGGACTGTAGGGGCGACTGGCTCACTCACTGTCATCGGGCACCTTCAACCAACGGTCCACCAATGCATCGATGTTGGCGTTGACCTCGCCTGGAGTGCTTGCCTTTGCCAACTGCTCTACGAACTCGTGAGCATCAGGCGCAACATCCTTGGCCGGCAACTTGGCGCACAAGTCACCCAAATTCGGTATCAAGTCACTCATCTGGCTCCTCCCCGTCCCTGCTAGCTCGATGATGGCAGATGCCGGATCTATCTCGATGATGGCAGGTGCCGGATCTATCTCGGTCAGCTGCGCCACGCAGCCTGTTGACTTCCCGTCCCCCGCGTGTGATGACTTTCCCTACTGACTCAAGGCGGGCCTCCGGCCCGCGCGCACGCCTCCGGCGCGCGCTCCGGTAGGGACCCCCGCGCTCCGGGCTCGTTCCTCGCCCTACGCGCACCCCACCTACGCACGCTTGTCGGCGGCGCGGGTGGGGTGCGACTCTCGTCCGATCCATCTCCCCGGCGGGCGACGATCCGACCTCTTCGAGAACCCGTCAAGGCCCAGCTCGGTTGCATGGTCCAGGTATGTCCTCCCGAACATGCGGTGGGCGGCATCGCGAAGAAGGGGCCTTGACCGAACCTCTACGAGCTCTTCTCTGCTCCGCTATCGGGGCGATGGACCTCCGCGGTTTCTGGTACCCCCGTGGTACCCCCTCGGCGCACAACGGGGCGTAGAACTCAGGGAACGCACCGACTGCACCGCCCGCAACCGGGCCGACCGGAGCACCCTTCGTGCTCGTAATGAGAAGGTCGTCGGTTCGATTCCGACAGGCGGCTCCACGCAAGGCCCCCGAGAAATCGGGGGTCTTCGTCATTCCCGGCCCCGGTGCCGTCATGACCGCTCTCCCGCCGCGTCCGAGTTGGTACCCCCGTGGTCCCCTCCGCGCTGTGGTTCCCCGCGGCGTCCTTCTTCCGTGGCCGTCGCGGTTTCATTCACGACCCTGCGGGTAGCCATGAGGGACCACCAAGCACGACCAACTTCTGGAGGTTGCCATGGGCACCATCACGATGCTGCTGGCCGGCACTGCCGGCCACGTCCTCGTAGGTGACCTGCGCTTCGCGGCGCCTCCACGTCCTGCAAGGAGAGCCGCATGACTGAGATCCCACCGCCCCCGCCGCTGGACCCCACGCGCCGGCCCGAGCCGCCGCAGCCGGCCTTCCCCTCCCACGGCTTCGACGAGCCGGACCGCACGCGCGACGTCGCCAAGGACGAGGCCGCCACGGTCGCCTCCGATGCGAAGGACAGCGCCCAGCAGGTCGCCAGCACCACCAAGGAACAGGCGGCCGAGGTCACCCAGGAAGCCAGGACCCAGGCCCGCGCCCTCTACGACCAGACCAAGGGCGAGATCGGTCAGCAGGCCACCGACCAGCAGGCACGGGCCGCGAGCGGCCTGTCGACGCTGGGCGACGAGCTGAGCACCATGGCCGAACGCTCCGACGGCGGAATGGCGGCCGACCTGGCCAGGCAAGCAGCCGACCGGGCCCACACCGCGTCGCAGTGGCTCGAGCAGCGCGAGCCCGGTGACGTGCTTGCCGAGCTCACGAGCTTTGCCCGCCGTCGCCCGGGCGCTTTCCTAGCAGGCGCTGCAGCCCTCGGGTTCCTCGGCGGACGCCTCGTCCGTGGTCTCGCTGACGATGCCCGGGACGACTCCGGCGACGACGGCGTGCCCGCTCCCCCTTCGCCCGGCACCGCTCCCACCGGCGCCGTGCCGCTCGCGACCGTCCCGGTCAGCGCTGTCCCCGTGGCCGACCCCGGCCTGGTGGAGCCCACCGTCGGGATCGGCGAGGTGCCCGGCACGGCCGTGCCCGGCGCCCCCGGCGGCTCCGCGCTCCCCCCGCCGCAGGAGGGCCGATGACAACCAGTCACGGCGCGGGCAACGGCGAAGAGGCGTTGACCGGCCGCCCCCGCGAGTACGCGCACGTCTCGGACGCGGTGCCCGAGCCAGAACCGCTCCACGGGGCGCACGAGACCTACGCGAAGGGCGAGGTCGGGTCGATCGGCCAGCTCGTGGGCGACATCG
The DNA here is from genome assembly GCF_039631275.1 of Janibacter sp. LM. Classification (NCBI taxonomy): domain Bacteria; kingdom Bacillati; phylum Actinomycetota; class Actinomycetes; order Micrococcales; family Intrasporangiaceae; genus Janibacter; species Janibacter sp. LM. Next base: position 45,751 of record NZ_JBDIVG010000003.1, on the reverse strand, counting down.
CAGGCGACATGTCGGTGCTCATCCGTCAGGAGGTCGCCCTGGCCAAGGCCGAGGCACAGCAGTCCGCGAGCCAGGCGGGCAAGGGCGCAGGGCTCCTCGGTGGCGCTGGGCTGGCGGCTTGGTTCGCCCTGTTGTTCCTCTCGATCGCGCTGTGGTGGGCCCTGGGCTCATGGATGGACAACCGCGGCTGGGCGGCCGTCATCGTCGCCATCATCTGGGGCATCCTCGCCGCGATCCTCGCGGTCAGCGGGCGCGCCCAGCTCAAGCACGTCAAAGGATTGCCGCGCACGGTCGAGACCGCCAAGAAGGTCCCGGACGCGCTCAAGGGAAACGAGGATCACGCATGACCAGCAACGACCCCGACCAGATCCGAGCTGAGATCGAGCGGACCCGGTCCGACCTCAGCACCAACGTCGACGCCCTGGGCGAGGCGGTCACCCCCGGCAACATCGCCCGCCGTCAGGCCGACAAGGTCAAGGGCGGCATGACCGGCTTGAAGGACAAGGTCATGGGGGTGGACGACCCGCCATCGCCGACCCTCGCGGAGCGCGGGAGCGACCGGGCCGACGAGGCGCGCCGCCAGCTCAAGAGCAAGACCAGGGGCAATCCCATGGCCGCAGGGCTCATGGCCTTGGGAGCCGGGTGGCTGCTCGGCTCGCTGCTGCCGGCCTCCGAGAAGGAGAAGCAGGCCGCAGTCACCGCCAAGGAGAAGGCCGCGCCGATCCTCGACGAGGCGAAGTCCATGGCCCAGGAAGGCGCCGAGCACCTCAAGGAGCCGGCTCAGGAGGCGGCCCAGTCGCTCAAGGAATCGGCGCAGGACGCTGCCGAGACCGTCAAGGCCCAGGGCCAGCAGCAAGCCGACAAGGTGAGCACGAGCGCCGCCGAGTCACGCGACGCAGTGCAGCAGCACCAACAGCGACCGGACACCAACGTCTGAGCGATCTGACGAGCCGTCAGGTCACCACGGGCCGCGCACCAACAGGTGCGCGGCTCGTGGTGTGAAACCACTCAGTCGGGGGTAGAGACGCTCTCGGGGAGGAGCTGCGAGCACGCAGGTCGTCTCCCCTGCGCCGAGAGGAGACGGATGACCGAGCGATCGCCAGTGCAGGCGGGTGCCGTCGACACGGGCGAGGACGGGCCGATCACGGTCGCCTCCGTCCCCGCCTCGCACGTCTACGTCCGGCACATCGCCGCGCTCGACGGGGAGCCGACCCACGTCCAGCGCTTGGCGGACCCGGACCCGGACGCCCCCGGCCGCTCCACCATCGAGAAGTGGTGGCCACCGGTGATGCTGGACCCGGCGTGGCTGGCTGAGGCGGAGTACGACCTGCTGCACGTCCAGTTCGGCTTCGACGCGCGGGACCCCGAGGAGCTGCGCGAGGCGATGTCCGTCGTACGGGGGCGGGGCGCCCCCTTCGTCTACACGGCCCACGACCTGCGCAACCCGCACCACCCCGACAGCACCACCCACGGGCGCCAGCTCGACGTGCTCATGGAGTACGCGGACGCCGTCATCACCCTCACCCCCGGCGCCGCCGACGAGATCCGTCGCCGGTGGGACCGGGAGGCGATCGTCCTGCCGCACCCGCACGTCGTCGACTTCGCGACCATGGACGAGCACCGCACCCGCAGGATGCAGCTGGGGTCGCGGGAGGAGTTCCGTGTCGGCCTCCACATCAAGAGCCTGCGGGCCAACATGGACCCGATGGCGATCCTGCCGGTCCTCGAGGAGACCGTCGCCGGGCTGCCCGGCGGGGTGCTGCAGGTCAACGGGCACCGGGACGTGCTCGACCCGGACGGCAACCGCCGCGACGCGGTGCTCGCCGCCCACCTCACCGAGGCCGCGGACCGAGGACTGCTCGAGCTGCGCGTGCACGACTACTTCGACGACGACGCCCTGTGGGCCTACCTCGGCTCGCTCGACGTCTCGGTGCTGCCGTACCGCTTCGGCACCCACTCGGGGTGGCTCGAGGCCTGTCGCGATCTGGGGACAGCGGTCGCGGCGCCCACCTGCGGGTACTACGCCGAGCAGGGGCCGGTGCTGTCGTACGAGATGGACGAGGACGGCTTCGACCCCGAGACCCTGGCGCGGGCCATCACCCGCGCCCACGAGCAGGGGCCCGTCGCGGCGCTCACCGTCGACGAGCGCCGCGGCCAGCGCACCGAGATCGCCGCGGCCCACGAGTCCCTCTACCGGCGGTTGCTCCGATGAGCAGCCCGCGCCGGGGACTGCGCATCTGCCTCATCGCCTCCAGCCGGTTCCCCGTCCGGGAGCCCTTCGCCGGAGGCCTCGAGGCGCACACCCACGGGCTGGCGAAGGAACTGCGACGTCGGGGACACCGGGTGACCCTCTTCGCCCGGTCCGGGTCCGACCCGGACCTGGACGTCCATGAGCTGCCGCTGGCCCTCTACGCCCCCGACGAGACGGCCCGCAAGGACGTCGCCGCCCCGCCGGAGATCTGGATGGAGGAGCACCACGCCTACCTCGGACTGATGCTGGACCTGATGCGCAGCGGGCGGAGCACCTACGACCTCGTGCACAACAACAGCCTCCACCACCTGCCGGTCGCCATGTCGTCCGCGCTCCAGATCCCCGTCGTCACCACCCTCCACACGCCGCCGCTCCCCTGGCTGACCTCCGCCGCGCAGTTCGCGGGGCCAAACTGCCACTTCGTCTCCGTCAGCACGGCCACGGCGAGGGCCTGGGCGGACGTCGTGCCGAGCGCCGCGGTCCCCAACGGGGTCGACCTCGACCAGTGGACGCCCGGGCCGGGCGGCGGGCCCGCGATCTGGTCGGGACGCATCGTCCCGGAGAAGGCCCCGCACCAGGCGATCCTCGCGGCGCGCAGGGCCGGAATGCCGCTGCGGCTGGCCGGTGAGGTGCTCGACAACGGCTACTTCGCGCGCGAGGTCGAACCGCTCCTCGGCGACGACGTCGAGTACGTGGGTCACGTGTCGCACCGCGAGCTCGTCGGGCTCGTCGGGCAGGCTCGGGTCGCTCTCGTGACGCCGGCCTGGGACGAACCCTTCGGTCTCGTCGCCGCCGAGGCCATGGCGTGCGGCACGCCCGTCGCGGCCTTCTCCCGCGGCGCCCTCACCGAGCTCGTCACGCCCGAGACCGGTGCGCTTGCCGACGCAGGCGACGTCCCCGGCCTGTCGGAGGCCATCAGGACCGCGGTGGTGCTGGACCGGCACGCGGTCCGGCGCGCGGCGGAGACCCGCTTCTCCCACCGGGCCATGGTCGACGGTTACGAGGACGTCTACCGCGACGCCCTGGAGGCGGCCGGCGCGTGATCGGCTACTACGTGCACCACCAGGGCTCGGGGCACCTCCACCGGGCCCAGTCCGTCGCCGCGGCGTGGGGCGAAGAAATCACCGGACTGTCGACCCTGCCTCGGCCCCCGGGGTGGCCCGGCGAGTGGGTCCAGCTCGCGGACGACGCACCCACGGACGGAGCTGAGGGGTGCACCGACGTGACCGCCGACGACCACCTGCACTGGGTCCCCGTCGGGCACCGCGGCCTGTCGGAGAGGATGTCGCAGCTGTCGTCCTGGCTGGACGCAGAGCGCCCGAGCCTCGTCGTCAGCGATCACTCCGTCGAGGTCACCCTGCTCGCCCGGCTGCACGGCGTCCGCGTCGTCGGCGTCGTCCTGCCCGGCGCGCGGTCCGACCGTGCGCACCTGCTCGGATACGGGGTGTGCGACGCGCTCGTCGCGATGTGGCCCGAGTCGGCCGGCATGTCGACCGGTCTCCCGTCGGAGCTGCACTCGCGCCTGCGCTGCCTCGGCGGGCTCTCCCGGTTCGCCCCCGTGTCGCCGCCGACGCCCCCGGCGGGCGAGCCGGTGCGGCCACACGTCGTCGTCCTGTGGGGTCGCGGCGGTGACGGCCCGCCCGCGCGGGACCTGGCGGCGGCACGCGAGCACACACCCGGGTGGACCTGGACGGTGCTCGGCGGTCAGGACTGGGTCGACTCCCCCTTCGCCGTCCTGCGCTCCGCCGACGTCGTGCTGACGCACGCGGGGCAGAACGCCGTCGCCGAGACCGCCGCCGCGCGCCGACCGGCCATCGTCCTCCCGCAGCCGCGGCCCTTCGACGAGCAGGAGGCGATGGGGCACGCCCTGCGGGACGAGCAGTGGCCCGCCCTCGTGCTCGCGTCCCTGCCCACCGACCCCACGCTCTGGGCGGGTCTGCTCGAGCGAGCCTGCGCCCTCGACGGCGAGCAGTGGCGCGGCTGGTGCGACGGCGACGCGGCCGAGCGCTTCGCCCGCGTCCTGCGCGAGGTCGACGCGGCATGACCGTCGCGACGATCACCATCGTGCACGGTCGCCGGCGCCATCTGGCCAACCAGGCGCAGACGCTGGCACGGGGCACCCGCCGGCCGGACCACCGCGTGGTCGTCGCCATGGACGACCCGGACCTCGAGGTGCCCGACGCGCGAGTGCTCCACCTGCGCACCGGTTCGCCCGAGCTACCGCTCGCCGCCGCCCGCAACCTCGGGGCGCAGGAGGCGCGCGAGCTCGGGGCCGGGGTCCTGGTCTTCCTCGACGTCGACTGCCTCGCGGGAGCGGACCTCGTGGAGGCGTACACCGCGGCAGTGACCGACGAGCCGGACGTCGTGTGGTCGGGACCGGTGACCTACCTGCCTCCGCCTCCCCCGGGCGGGTACGACCTCACCGCCCTCGAAGGGGCGGACGCGCCCCACCCCGGTCGTCCGGCACCCGAGCCCGGCGAACGGCTCCCCAACCCCCGTCCCGAGCTCTTCTGGTCCTTGTCCTTCGCGCTCGCGCAGGACACCTGGTCACGCATCGGCGGGTTCTGCGAGGAGTACACGGGCTACGGAGGGGAGGACACCGACTTCGGACGACTCGTGCTCGAGCGCGGCGCACGCCACGGCTGGGTCGGCGGTGCGCGGGCCTACCACCAGCACCACGAGGTCGAGTCCCCGCCCGTGCGTCACCTGGACGCCATCCTGCGCAACGCCGCGGTCTTCCACGAGCGGTGGGGCGAGTGGCCGATGACCACCTGGCTGCACCAGTTCGCGGACCTGGGCCTCGTCGAGTGGCGCGACGGCCGGTGGCAGCGCGCCCGCGGCTAGGGGCGCGGGTGCCGACCCGCGCGGCCGGTGGGGACCGGTAGCGTCGCCGATGACGCCCCGACGAAAGGCCACCCGTGCGCGCACCACACGAGATCGACCTGCCCGTCCACTCCCCCGCAGACGCCGTCTTCGACGCGGCCCTCGGGGTCGTGCAGAACACCAAGAACCTGCAGGTCCTCGCCGTCCACACCCAAGGGCACAAGCTCGTCGCCCTCGAGAAGTCCAAGATGTCCAACCCCAAGATCTTCGTCATCGGCGTCGGCGGGCAGGGCGACCAGAGCCTGCTGCGCGTCGCGGTCGGGTCCGACCCGCGCACGCGCAAGGCGCTGATGGACGGCAAGTTCAACAAGACGGCTGCCACCAAGTACGTCGAGTCGGTGCAGGCAGCGCTCTCGGGTGCCGCCCCGGCCCCGAGCTCGCCGGTCGCCAACCACTACGTGCAGAAGAAGAACGAGGTGCCGTGGGAGGACCCGGCGGCGGAGCCGGACATCGACCTCGGGTTCTCGTGGCTCGGTCTCGTGGCCCACATGCGCTGACGCGACCCCGCACTGCAGCCTCGCCGCACGGCGGTTAGCGTGACCGGTGCCCATCGGACCCAATCCCCTGTGAGGTCTCCTCGTGAGCTCCCTTCGTCGTGCTCTCTCCCGCTTGACCGTCGCCGCCACGGCGACCTCCCTGATCAGCATCGTGCCGGTCGTCGACACGAGCGCTGCCCCCAAACCCGTTCCGGCTCAACGGGACTCGATCCCCATCGGCGGCATCGACCGCTCGGCGCTCAAGGCGGCGCCCGCCGTCCCCCAGCGCGGTAGGTCCGACGACAAGGTCGTCGGCATGACCGCCCCGACGGCCACCCGCGACTTCCGCGTCGCGGGCGTGACGTGGAGCGGCGAGCGCACCGACGTCGAGGCCTTCGTCCGCACCCGTGACGCGGCGTCCGGCCGGTGGACCGGGTGGAGCCTGCTCGAGGCCGAAGGGGGTCCGGACGCGGGGTCCGCCGAGGCCGCCTCCCAGCGCGGCGGCACCCAGCCGCTCGTCACGGCCGAGTCCGACGGCGTGCAGGTGAGGGTCGAGTCCGCAGGCGCGAGGCCGTCCGACCTCGAGGTCGACCTCGTCGACCCCGGGACCTCCGACGCGGACGGTGACGTCGGCTCCGCCCCGCCCGCCACGGCGCACGGCGTCCAGCGCCGTCCGACCGTCCACACCCGGGCCGAGTGGGGAGCCGACGAGTCCATCCGCAAGGGCGAGCCCGACTACGGCGAGGTGCGGGGTGCCGTCGTGCACCACACCGCCGGCATCAACACCTACTCCAAGGACGACGTGCCGCAGATCCTGCGCGGGATCTACGACTTCCACGTCAACGGCCGCGGCTGGAACGACATCGGCTACAACGTCCTCGTCGACAAGTGGGGCCGCCTGTGGGAGGGCCGTGCGGGCGGCCTCGACAGGGCCGTCATCGGGGCGCACGCGCGGGGCGTCAACTCGCAGACCTTCGGCATCTCCGCGATGGGGGACTACGACGTCACGGCCGCGCCGACCGCGATGGTGACCGCCATCGAGCGCTTCATGGCGTGGAAGCTCGGCCGCCACCACGTCGACCCCACCGCCAAGGCCACCATCGGTGGCGTGTGGCGCCCGACGGTCCTCGGGCACCGCAACGTCGGGCAGACCGCCTGCCCCGGCCGGTACCTGCAGTCCAAGCTCTCCGGCATCCGGACCAACGCCAAGGAGCGGCAGTCCTCCGCCTTCTACCGGCCGAGCACGAGCCCGCGCTGGATCACCTACGGCAGCGGCGGCTCGGCGCTCAACGTCAAGACGGGCGGCGACGTCACCTGGCGGGTGCGCATCCGCAGCGACGAGCACGGCGTCATCTCCGACCGCAGCAGCACCCGCACCGGCGACACCGACCTCACGGTGACGTGGAAGGGTCGCCTCGCCGACGGCGAGTGGGCCACTCCCGGTGAGTACGAGGTCATCCTGAGCGGCAAGGACACCAGCTCCGGTACCTGGGTCCCGGGCTGGCGGGACACGGTCACCGTCACACCCTGACGCCTAGCGGGAACGCCACATCTGCTGGGCCTGCGCGATCTCGGCGCGGATCGCGCCCATGATGGCGTCGGTGACCTCGCGGGCGGCGGCGTCGTCCGTGCGGCCCGCCCACGCGGACAGGTCGAGCCGCGGCCCGACCGACAGGCAGGCCGTGTGGCGGTGCCAGATGTGGTGGTGGCCCTGCTGGGGTCCCCACGTCCCCACCGGGATGACGGCCGCGTCGGGGTGGCGCAGGGCCAGCCGGGCCGCGCCGGTCCTCGCGGGCCCGGGCATGCGGTCCGGCTCGGTCGTCAGCCGCCCCTCGGGGTAGAGCGCGACGAGCTGGCCCTGGTCGAGCCGCTCGGACGCGCTGTCGAGGGCCTGCGCCGCCGAGGACGAACCCCGCGCGACCGGGATCTGCCCGGTGGCGCGAGCCAGCGCACCGACGCCGGGCCAGCCGAAGACCTCCTGCATCGCGAGGAAGTGGGGGAAGCGCCGGTGCCCGATCGCCGCCCGGGCCACGGCGAGGGGGTCCGTCATCGTGAGGTGGTTGGCCACGAGGATGACGGGCCCGGTGCGAGGGATCCCGCCGGCGCGGTACCTCACCCGGTGGACCGTCTTGGCCACGCACCACACCAGCGCGAAGTCCGCGGCGTTCTTCGCGTGCTGACGAGGTGAGGTCACCTCACGCATTCTGGCCCACGATCCGACCGCAGGTGGGGATCACTCCTTGCAGGTCAGCGCGTCGCCGTCGGGCGTCGCGCCGGTGAGCCAGAACTCGTCGACCGCCTTGTCCACGCAGTCGTTCTGGCGCATGTACGCGGTGTGCCCGTCGCCCTCGTGGGTGATGAGCGCGGAGTCGGCGAGCTGCTCGTGCAGGCGCTCGGCCCACTCGTACGGCGTCGCCGGGTCGCGGGTGGTGCCGACGACGAGGATCGGGTCGGCCCCCTTCGCGTCGACCTCGTGCGGCGTGCTGGTGGACTCGACCGGCCACTCGGCGCACGGGGACTCCGAGGACAGCGCACGGCCCCAGATCGGCGCGGCCGCTACCGCCTCGTCCACGAGGGCATCCTGGTCGACGTCCTGCTCCGGACGGTCCAGGCAGTTGACCGCAGGCAGGGCCTCGAGGAGGTTGGAGGCGTAGTCGCCACCGGAGTCGCGGCCAGCGTAGGTACGACCGAGCTCGCTCAGCGGGCCGCCGTCACCGTCCTCGGCGCTCACCAGCGCGTCGGTCAGCTGCGACCACATGCCCTGGTCGTAGAGGGCCTGCGCGATGCCCCAGGTCGCCCACCCCTCGGTCAGCTCGATGCCGGCCGACGCGGGCAGCGGCTGGCCGTCGAGCTGCTGCAGCAGGTCCTGCACGGTCGCGACCACCTCGTCGACGGTGCCGCCGAGCGAGCAGTCGTTGTCGACGCAGTCCTGCGCCCACGCCCGGGTCGCGGTGTCGAAGCCCTTGGCCTGGCCGATGACGACCTCCTGCGCGGTCGCGTCCGGCGGGATGACCCCGTCGAGGACCATCCGTCCGGCACGGTCGGGGAAGAGCTCGGCGTAGGTGGCGCCGAGGTAGGTGCCGTAGGACTTGCCGAGGTAGGTCAGCTTGCCGTCACCGAGCGCGGCACGCAGGACGTCCATGTCCCGGGCAGCATCTGCGGTCGAGACGTGCCCGAGCAGCTCGCCGGTCCTGCTCTTGCAGCCGTCGGCGAACTCTTGCTGCTCCGCCCGGTCCGCGGCCCGCTCCTCGTCGGTGTCCGGCGTCGGGTCCTTGGCCAGGTAGGCGTCCATCCCCCGGTCGTCGAGGCAGTCGACCGGCTCGGAGCGCGCGACCCCACGGGGGTCGAAGCCCACGACGTCGAAGTTCTTGCGGATCCGCTCGCTGACGACGAAGTCGGCCGCGGCGGCGTAGTCGACGCCCGAGCCTCCGGGGCCGCCGGGGTTGACGACGAGCGAGCCGGCGGCCTCGTCCTTGGCCTTGACCCGCAGGACCGAGATCTTGAGGGTCCTGCCGTCCGGGTCCTCGTAGTCCATCGGCACCTCGAGCTGCGCGCACTCCCCGTCGCCGCGCTCGCACCCGCCCCACTGCAGGTCCTGCTCGTAGAACCGCTCCAGTCCCTGCGTCCCGGCCGGCGGTGCCTGGTCCCCTGTCGTCAGCCCCGTCGGACGGGTGTCGGGCTCGAGGAGCGAGCACCCCGCCACCGGCAGGACCACCGCCGCCACCGCAGCGACCAGACGGAGCGAGCGCGCACGAGACCTCATGCCGCAGACGCTACCTGTGGGCCGCGACGGCGCACGACGGCCACCGAGCGGGTCCTACCGCCGGGCAGGCAGCTGCAGGGACACCGCCATCGCCTCGAGGGCGAGCAGGGGCGCGACGTTGGCGGCGATCCGCTCGCGCGCGGTGGCGATCGACTCCATGGCGAGGAGCAGCCCCTCGCCGCTGAACGAGCGCGCGACCTCCTCGACCACGGGCCTGGCGTCCTCGTTGACGAGGGCGACCGGGGAGCTGGCGTGCAGGACGAGCGCGTCACGGTAGATCGAGAGCAGGTCGACGAGCGCGCGGTCGATCATGTCGCGGGTGAACCGGGTGGCGCGGGTCTTCTGCTCCTTCTCCAGCGAGGTGACCTGGGCGCGGATGTGCGGGGGCTGCGTGCGCGCGGACGGGTCCGCGCCGAGCGTCTCCAGCAGACGCGCCTTCTCGGCAGCAGCGCGCGACTCGAGCGTGCGGTCGCGCTCCTGCTCGGCGATCTGCAGGAGGTCGGCAGCCGCGCCGACGGCGTCGGAGACACCACGGATCCGGGACGCGAGGGTGATCGTGTCGCGGCGCCGGATGCGGGCGCCCTCGTCGGTCGCGAGCCGCTTGGCCAGCCCGATGTGGCTCTGCGCGGCGCGCGCGGCGTAGGTCGCCATGCCGGGGTCGATGCCGTCACGGCGCTGCAGCAGGGCGGCGACCTCGGCGACCGGTGGCGTGCGCAGCCGGACGTGCCGCGAGCGCGAGCGCACGGTGATGAGCACGTCCTCGAGGCTCGGCGCGCACAGCAACCACACGGTGCGCGGCGTCGGCTCCTCCAGCGCCTTGAGCAGGGCGTTGCCCGACTGCTCGGTCAGCCGGTCGGCGTCCTCGATGAGGATGATCCGGTACCGCCCGACGCTCGGCGAGCGTCCGGCGAGCTGGACGAGGTCACGGGTCGCGGCGACGCCGATCGACAGCGCCTCGGTGGCGAGCACGTCGACGTCGGCGTGCGTCCCGTCGAGGGCGGTCCGGCACTCCCGGCACTCGCCGCAGCCGCCGCGCGGGCACAGCAGCGCACCCGCGAAGGCCCGAGCGGCCGTGGAGCGCCCGGACCCCGGCGGGCCGGTGAAGAGCCACGCGTGCGTCATGGACGCCGGGTCGGCGACCGCCCGCGTCAGGGTCTCGATCGTCTCGCTCTGCCCGACGACGTCCCGCCAGATCGGCGGCGCCGTGGCGCCCCCGGGTGCTGCACCGGCGCTCACAGCACTCCCTCGTCCACGAGCCGAGCGTGCACCCGCTCGGCGATCTCGTCCGGGGACGCGGTCCCGTCGACGACGAGGTACCGGTGGGGCTCCCCCTTCGCCATGGCCAGGAAGTGCTCGCGGACCGCCGCGTGGAAGGCATCGGCCTCCGACTCCATCCGGTCGTCCGTACCGCCGCGACGCTGCCGACCGGTCGCCGGGTCGACGTCGACGACGACGGTCAGGTGCGGGGTGAGGCCGCCGACCGCCCAGGCCTGGAGGTCGGCGACCTCCTGAGCGCCGAGCGCGCGGCCCGCGCCCTGGTAGGCGACGGAGGAGTCGACGTAGCGGTCCGTGACGACGACCGCTCCGCGGGCGAGCGAAGGGAGGATGACCTCCTCGACGTGCTGGGCCTTGTCGGCCGCGAAGACCAGCGCCTCCGCACGGGGGGTGAGCGCCCCACCGTGGAGCACGAGGTCCCGCAGCGCCGCGCCGAGCGTCGTGCCGCCCGGCTGGCGGGTCACGACGACCTCACGGCCGGCGGCTTCGAGCGCCTCCGCGACCCGGCGCACCTGGGTCGACTTGCCCGCGCCGTCGCCGCCCTCGAAGGCGATGAAGTACCCGCTGTCCGTCACCCGGTCGACCCTATGGCACGCCCGGGACACCGCTCGCGCGGTCGCGCGCGGCCGTGCTGCGGAAGGTCACAAATCGGTCGCGGAAGCCCTCTGGGCGGGCACCGCCGCACGAAGCACGCTTGGGTGGGAGGGCTCCGACCGCCGGGGCGCGAAAGGTGGGCCGTGGGCGAGTTCGTCTCGGACAAGTGGCAGGACATCCTCTACCGCGCCTTCCAGCACCTCTCGCTGGTCGTGCAGTCGGTGCTCCTGGCGACGGTCATCGCGATCCTGCTCGCGGTCCTCGTCACCAGCGTCCCGAGGCTCAAGCCGGCCGCCAACATGCTCAGCGCCATCGGCCTGACGATCCCCTCCTTCGCGCTGCTCGGCCTGCTCCTGCCGCTCGTCGGCATCGGCGCGCTGCCCTCGGTCATCGCCGTCACCTTCTACGCGACCCTGCCGATCCTGCGCAACGCCGTCGTCGGCCTCTCCGGCGTCAGCCCGACGCTGCTGGAGTCGGCGAAGGGGATGGGCATGGGCCCGGCGTCCCGCTTCGTGCGCGTGCAGCTCCCGCTGGCGTGGCCCGTGATCATGGCCGGGCTGCGGGTGTCCGCTCAGATGTCGATGGGCGTCGCCGCGATCGCCGCGTACGCGCTCGGCCCGGGCCTCGGCCCGTACATCTTCACCGGGCTCGCCCAGATCGGCGGCGCCAACGCGCTCAACTACGCCCTCGTCGGCACGCTCGGCGTCGTCGTCCTCGCCCTTCTGCTCGACGCCGCCCTGCTGCTCGTCAGCCGACTCACCACCTCGAAGGGGATCCGCGCCTGATGTCCACCACCGACGACCAGCCCGCCGAGCACCACGACGACGCCCCGCGCCGCGAGGTGAGCGGCGCCGAGATCGTCTTCGACAGCGTGGTCAAGACCTACCCGGGGCAGCGGACGCCCGCGGTCGACCACCTCTCCCTCACCGTCCCCGCGGGCCAGATCACGATGTTCATCGGCCCCTCGGGCTGCGGCAAGACGACGACGCTGAAGATGATCAACCGGCTCCACGAGCCGACCTCCGGCACGATCACCATCGACGGCGTGGACATCCGCTCCAGGAACGCGACGGAGCTGCGCCGCACCATCGGATACGTCATCCAGGGCGGCTCGCTCTTCCCCCACATGAGCGTCGGCGACAACATCGCGCTCGTCCCCCGCCTGCTCACGTGGGACAAGCAGCGGATCACCGAGCGGGTCGACGACCTGCTCGAGCTCGTCGGTCTCGACCCCGCCCGCTACCGCAACCGCTACCCGAAGGAGCTCTCGGGCGGCCAGCAGCAGCGCGTCGGCGTCGCCCGCGGCCTCGCGGCGGACCCGCCCGTGCTGCTCATGGACGAGCCCTTCGGCGCGGTCGACCCGATCACCCGCCAGCGGCTGCAGGACGAGCTGATGAGCATCCAGGAGGAGCTGCAGAAGACGATCGTCTGCGTCACCCACGACATCGACGAGGCAGTCAAGCTCGGCGACCGCATCCTCCTGCTGCGCGAGGGCGCACACATCGCGCAGTACGACACCCCGACCAACATCCTGGCCAACCCCGCGGACGAGTTCGTCGAGGACTTCGTCGGCGCCGGCTCCTCGCTCAAGCAGCTGAGCCTCTCCCGCGTCGACGAGCTCGAGCTGCAGTCCCCCGTCGTCGCCCGCGTCGGGGACGAAGGGAGGGCCGCCGCCGAGGCCGCCCGCGCCGCCGGCCAGCGGGACGTCATCGTCCTCGACGGCCGGCGCCGCCCCGTCGGCTGGTACAGCCTCGGCGAGGCCTCGCGCATGGCCCGACTGCCTGAGCTCACCGACCAGGACATCTCGGTGGTCGACCGTCGCGCCACGATCAACGACGCGCTCGACTCGATGCTCGCCAGCTCGCACGGTGGCGTCCTCGTCACCGGTCGCCGCGACGAGTTCCTCGGCGTCGTGACCTTCGCGGCGGTCACCGACCACATCAAGGCGACCGCGGAGGAGGCGGCCTCATGACCGACGCGCTCCCCTCCCCTTCGTCCGCGGACACCGGTGTCGAGGACCGGCGCACGACGATCGGCCTGCTCGTCGGTCTCCCGCTGCTGTGCGCCGCCGTCCTCGGCGGCTGGGCGCTCTGGCGGCAGAACGCGGACCTCGACGAGATCGAGAACCGGCAGCTCGCCTGGGACACGATCCTCGACCTCACCCGCGAGCACGTCGAGCTCACCCTCGTCACGACCGCCGTCGTGCTCGTCACCGCGATCCCGACCGGCATCATCCTCACGCGCGGCCCCGCCCGCCGGTTCGCCGGACCGATCACCGCGGTCGCCAACGCCGGCCAGGCCGCCCCGGTCATCGGCCTCATCGTGCTGCTCGCGATGTGGCTCGGCTTCGGCACCCGCACGGCCGTGATCAGCCTGGCGATCTACGGGTTCCTCCCGGTGCTGCGCAACACGATCGTCGGCCTCCAGCAGGTCGACCACACCCTCGTCGAGGCCGCGCGCGGCATGGGCATGTCGCCGCTCGACGTGCTCCGCCGCGTCGAGCTGCCCCTCGCGATGCCGGTGATCATGGCCGGCGTGCGCACCGCCCTCGTGCTCGTCGTCGGCGCCGCGAGCTTCGCGACCTTCGTCAACGCGGGCGGGCTCGGGGCGCTCATCGTCACCGGCATCACGCTCTTCCGCTACCCGATCCTCGTGAGCGGCGCCGTCATCATCGCGGTCCTCGCCCTGCTCATCGACTGGGCGGGCCGGGTGCTCGAGCTGGTCCTCACGCCCAAGGGGACCCAGTGATGACGCGACGTCGCCCCCCTTCGCCCGGCCCGACGCGACGCGCGCTGCTCCTCGGCGGCGCCGGCGCGCTCGGCCTGGGTCTCGCCGGCTGCGGCCTCGGGACGAGCGGTGGTTTCGTGCCGTCGGGCGAGGCCGCCGGCCCCATCGCCGACATCGACCTGTCGGGCGCGACGATCGGCGTCGGGTCGAAGAACTTCACCGAGCAGCTCATCCTCGGCAAGATGGCCGTGATCCTCCTGCGGGCTGCGGGCGCCGAGGCCCCGGACCTCACCAACATCCCCGGCTCCTCCAGCGCCCGGCAGGCGATGATCGAGGACCAGGTGCAGATGCAGTGGGAGTACACCGGGACGGCGTGGATCGCCTACCTCGGCGAGACCACCCCCATCCCCGACGAGCAGAAGCAGTACGAGGCCGTCCGCGACCGGGACCTGGCGGACAACCAGCTCGTCTGGCTCGAGCCGGCGCCGATGAACAACACCTACGGCTTCGCCGGCCCGCGCGAGGAGATCGAGCGGCTCGGCATCAGCAAGCTGTCGCAGCTGAAGGACGTCCCCGAGGAGGACCTGACTTTCTGCGTGGAGTCGGAGTTCAACAACCGCAACGACGGCTTCGGCCCGATGCTCAAGGCCTACGGGCTGACCCGCGGTAGGAGCTTCCCCGACGACAACGTCAAGGTCCTCGACACCGGCGCGATCTACCAGGCGACCGACACCGGCACGTGCACCTTCGGCGAGGTCTTCACGACCGACGGCCGGATCAAGGCGCTCGACCTCGTCGTGCTCGAGGACGACAAGGCCTTCTTCCCCAAGTACAACGTCGCGCCCGTGCTCACCGAGCGGGTCGTCGACGAGCACCCGGCGGTCGTCGACCTCTTCGCGCCCGTCGTCGAAGAGCTCACCGACGAGGTGCTGATCGACCTCAACGCCAAGGTGGACGTCGACGGCGAGGACCCCGCCGACGTCGCCATGGAGTGGCTGCAGGCCCAGGGGTTCATCGCCCGCTGAGCCCGCACCGACCGAGCGCCGCGAGGACGCGGACGCCGGCACCACGGGGATACCTTGGGCCGGTGACCTTCAGCGACGAGACCGCCCGCGCCCTGACCGCCCGCGCCCTGACCGCGCAGACCGACGGGCGGGTGCCGGGGCTCGCCGCCGGCGTCGCCCGACGGGGCCGTCTCGAGTGGTCCACGGGGATCGGCACGGTCGATGTCGACCGCCCGGGTGACGCCCCCGACGAGGACACCCAGTACCCCGTCGCGAGCAACTCCAAGACCTTCACCGCGGTGGTCACGATGGCGCTGCGCGACGAGGGCCGCCTCGACCTCGACGACACCGTCGAGACCCACCTCGCCGACGCCGCGCACCCGGGCGTGACGATCCGCCAGCTGCTCTCGCACACCTCAGGGATGCAGCGCGAGCCGGTCGGCGACGTCTTCGACACGATGGTCATGCCCACCCGGGAGGAGCTGCTCGCCGGCTGGTCGCAGGCCGAACGGGTCGGTCGGCCGCACGACCGCTGGCACTACTCCAACCTCGCGTACGCGACGCTCGGCGAGATCATCTCCCGCCTCGACGGGTGCAGCTGGGAGGACTCGGTCCGCCGACGCATCCTCGACCCGCTGGAGATGCGGCGCACCGGCACCGCACCCTCCGGGCGGCAGGCGAAGGGGTACTTCGTCCCGCCCTTCGCCGACGTCCCGGTGCCCGAGCCGGTCTTCGACGCGCGGGCCCTGGACCCCGCGGGCGGGCTGCGCTCGACGCTCGCCGACATGGCCCGGTGGGGTGGGTTCATCGCCGACCCGGTCGAGGAGGTCCTCTCCGCCGGCACGCTCGAGGAGATGTGCCAGCCGCAGGTCATGGCGGACACCGTCGGCTGGACCTCCGCGTGGGGCCTCGGCCTGCAGCTCGTCCGGCACGAGGGGCGGACGTGGGTCGGTCACACCGGCGGCTGGCCGGGGTCGATCACCGGCGTCTTCACCGAGCGCGCCTCGGCGACGACGGGCGTGGTCCTCATGAACAACACCGCGCCCGTCCCGCCGGCGGCGGCCGCCATCGAGCTCGGCACCATCGCGATCGAGCGCGAGCCGGTGCCCGCCGAGGCGTGGGTGCCGGGCACCGACCTGCCCGAGGACCTCGTGCCGCTGCTCGGCCACTGGTACTCCGAGGGCATGCACTTCGTGCTGTCGGTCCGGCAGGGGGTGCTCGAGGCCCGCGTCGCGGGTCAGCCCAAGGAGCAGCCGTCGTCGGTCTTCGAGTCCGCGGGCACCGACCGCTTCGTCACCGTCTCCGGCCGCGAGGCGGGCGAGCACCTCGTCGTGCACCGGGACGGGGAGGGGACGGTGAGCCACTTCAGCTGGGCGACCTACCGCTTCACCCGCGAGCCGCTGGCCTTCGGCGCCTGGCTGTAGGCCCCCGGCCGCGCCGTCACGACCCGGCCCGCTCCCAGGCCTCGACCGGTCCGGGCACGACGTCGAAGAGCGGGTGCGGGCGCGGGCCCTCGAGGCGCAGGGCGGCCGCCCACTCGGGTGCGCGCTGCTCGCACTTGGCGAGCAGGTGGGCGTGCTCGAGGGCGAGCTGCCCGTCGGTGACGATCATCCGCAGTCCCGGGTCGCCGGGACCCGAGAGCCGTGTCCGGTCGAAGCGGTAACCCCGCCGGTCGGCCTCGTCCGCGAGGCCGGAGAGCCAGGTGACCACGCCGGTCACCGGTTCCCCGAGCGCCCGGAACCGCTCGAGCTGGGGGTGGCGCGTGTACCCCTTCGTCCGGCCGAGCAGGACGGCCTGCGCGAGCAGGCCCTCCCGCCAGCCGGACACGAGGGCGGCCCGGTCGAGCTGGGTCGGGTCCAGGCTCCACAGCCTCATCGAGGCACCTCGTCCGGGGACGGCTGCACGTCAGCCCGGGAAGGTCTTGCGCAGCTCCCGGGCCAGGACCTTGCCGGTCGCATTGCGCGGGAGCTCGTCGAGGAAGACGACCTCGCGGGGGACGCAGTGCCGCGCGCGGTTGGCGCGCACGTGCTCCCGGACGTCGTCACCGGTGAGGCCCTGGCCCTCGTTGAGCGCGACGAAGGCAGCCAGCCGCTGACCGAAGTCCGGGTCGGGGACACCGATGACCGAGACCTCGCGGACGGCCGGGTGCTCCGCGAGCAGCCCCTCGACCTCGATGGGGTAGACGTTCTCACCGCCGCTGATGATCATGTCGTCGTCACGACCGTCGACGAAGTACAGGTCGCCCTCGACGTGGCCGATGTCCCCCGTGGAGACGAGCCCGTCGACGAAGTCCTTGGTGTTGCCGTTGGTGTAGCCGTCGAAGACGAGCTCGTTGCCGCAGAAGATGCGGCCCTTCTCGCCCGGTGGGACCTCGCGCCCGTCGTCGTCGAGGATCCTGACGACGGTGCCGAGCGGCGGCGTGCCCGCGGTGTTGGGGTGGCGCCGCAGGTCGGCCGGGGTCGCGATGCACACCCACGAGGCCTCGGTCGAGCCGTACAGGTTGTACAGGACGTCGCCGTACTCGTCCATGAACCGCCGCGTGAAGCCGGAGGGGTAGGCCGAGCCGGAGGTCGCGACGACCCGCAGCCGGCGGCGCTCCCGCGCGGCCGGGTCGCTCGGCAGCTCCATCATCCGCTGGAGCATCACGGGGATGGCGAACATCGCGTCGGGCTGCAGCTCCTCGAGGGCCGCGCGGGCCGCCTCGGGCGTGAAGCGACGCTGCAGGACGATCGTCGCGCGCAGCGCCATCGACAGCTGCATGGCGGCGTAGCCCCAGGTGTGGAAGATCGGGGCGGAGACGAGGATCCGGTCGTGGGCGCGAAGGGGGATCCGGTCGATGATCGAGATGAGCGGGCCGAACCCACCGGGGGTCTTGCGGGCCGCTCCCTTCGGCGTGCCGGTCGTGCCGGACGTGAGGATGATCGTGCGGCCACCCCGGGCGGGGACGGGCAGCTCGCTCGGGCGCACCGTCCGCGCGACCCGGTCGGCCAGCTCGGTCTCGGTGACCCGCGGCAGGGACTGCGGCAGGTGCTCGACGACCTCGGCGAACTCGTCGTCGTGGATCAGGGCCTGGATGCCCTGCTCCTCCGCGACGAGCGCCAGCTGCGGCCCGGCGAGGCCGGTGTTGCCGAGGACGAGGTCGATGCCGACCGCCGACGTGGCGCACATGACCTCGATGGCCTGGACGTGGTTGCGGGCGAGCAGCCCGATCCGGTCGCCCGGGCCGAAGCCGAGCTCACGCAGGATGACGGCGACCTTCTCGGAGTTGGCGAGCAGCTCCGCGTAGGTCGTGGCGCCCCGGGTCTCGTCGATGACGGCGACGGTCCGGGGCGAGCGGCCCGCGGCCTGGCGCAGCTCACCGGCGAGGCCGAAGCCCCACTTCCGGAGCGCGGCCAGCTGCTTGACCTGGGCTGCCGGGGGTCCGGGGTTGAGCATGCCGCGCTTGGCCATGGTCTTGGCGATGATCAGGGGGTTCATGTCAGCGCTCACGCCTTCGGGATGTCGAAGAGGGTGGGGAACTTCGCGGCCAGGGCGAGGTCGCCCCTGACCTTGATCTTGCCTCGCATCGCGAGCATCGTCGGGTTGCCGCGGCCCGTCGCGATCTTCATGAACTCCGGCGGCGCCATCATCAGCGAGGCGTCGTAGGACTCTCCCGGCGTCTCGGAGATGGTGCACGTGCCGTCGTCGACGACGATCTCGTAGGTGTCGTGCGGCCGCTCGTCCGGCCCGCCCGTGATGCGGAACTGGACGGTGCCGTGCAGTCCCGCCGCCCGCTCGGGACGGAAGAGGCCGGGGAAGCGCGCGAAGACCGCGTCGAGGATCGGGATCCGCAGCTCACCCCGCATCGTCTCGCTGAGCTCGCGGTCGGACATGCCCTTGACCGTGCGGGCGAACTCCTGCGGGGTCATCGTGTCGAAGGTCGTCGGGTCGAGCTCCATCGCTGCTCCTCTGGTACGCGGGTTGCCCGGACCATACCCATCGGTAACCTCGGCGGCAACGGGAGTCCATCCCCCGTCGCCACCGGCGGGCCTCACGCCTTCTTGGTCGCGGCCTTCTTGGCTGCTACCTTCGTCGTCTTCTTCGCGGCCTTCTTCACGGTCTTCTTGGCCGCCTTCTTCGCCGACTTCTTGCGGGTCGCGGGGCCCTTGGCACGCTTCTCGGCGATGAGCTCGTAGGCCCGTGCCGCGGTGAGCGTCTCGGGCTCGTCATCACGTCGCAGCGTGGCATTCGTCTCACCGTCGGTGACGTACGGGCCGAAGCGCCCGTCCTTGACGACGACCTTCTTGCCGCTCACCGGGTCCTCGCCGAACTCGGCCAGCGGCGGCTTGGCCGCGGCCCGCCCGCGCTGCTTGGGCTGGGCGTAGATCGCCAGGGCCTCCTCGAGCGTGATCGCGAAGATCTGCGACTCGGTCTCGAGGGAGCGCGAGTCGGTGCCCTTCTTCAGGTACGGGCCGTAGCGACCGTTCTGCGCGGTGATGGGCACCTCGACCTGCGTCTCGGTGCCGTCCTCGGCGGTCTTGGTCTCGGTGACGGTGCCCACGGTGCGCGGCAGCGACAGCAGCTGCAGGGCGGTGTCGAGCTCGACCGTGGCCGGGTCCATCGACGCGAAGAGGGAGGCGGTGCGCGGCTTGACCTTGGCCTTGCCCCGCTTCGGCTTGTCCTCGGCGTCCTCCTCGAGCACCTCGGTGACGAAGGGGCCGTAGCGGCCGGTCTTGACGATGACGTCGCGGCCGGTCTCCGGGTCCTGCCCGAGGACGCGCCCGTCGTCGGCGGCCTGCGCGAGGTACTCGCGGGCCATCGCCGGGGTCAGCTCGTCGGGGGCGACGTCGTCGTTGATCGTGGCGCGCCTCGGGGTCTCCGAGGTCGAGACGACCTCCTCGACGTACGGGCCGTAGCGCCCCACCCGCACGACGACGCCGTCGCCGATGTCGATCGTGGAGATCGCCCGGGCGTCGATGTCACCGAGGTCGGTGACCAGCTCGTGCAGGCCCTGGCCGCCCCCTTCGCTCCCGTAGTAGAAGCGCTGCAGCCACGCCACCCGCTCCGCGGAGCCGGACGCGATCTCGTCGAGGTCCTCCTCCATCGAGGCGGTGAAGCGGTAGTCGACGAGGCTGCTGAAGTGCACCTCCATGAGGCGGGTGACCGCGAAGGCCAGCCACGTCGGGACGAGGGCGTTGCCCTTCTTGCGGACGTACCCGCGGTCCTGGATCGTGCTGATCGTCGAGGCGTACGTGGAGGGGCGGCCGATGCCGAGCTCCTCCATCTTCTTCACGAGCGAGGCCTCGGTGTAGCGCGCCGGCGGCGAGGTCTCGTGGCCGTTCGGGGTCGCGTCGACGACGTCGACCGCGGTGCCCTCGGTGACCTTCGGCAGCCGGGCCTCGCCGTCCTTCGTGGACTCGCGGGGCTCGTCGGTGCCCTCCTCGTACGCGGCGAGGAAACCCTTGAAGGTGATGACGGTGCCGGACGCGGAGTACTCGGCGGCGGTGGCGACCTCGCAGCCGCCGAGGTCGGCGGCCAGCCGGATCGTCGCGGTCGAGCCCTTCGCGTCGGCCATCTGGGAGGCGATCGTGCGCTTCCAGATCAGCTCGTAGAGCCGGAACTCGTCGCCGCGCAGCTCGCCGGCGACCTGCGCCGGGGTGCGGAAGCGGTCCCCCGCGGGGCGGATCGCCTCGTGCGCCTCCTGCGCGTTCTTCGCCTTCTTGCCGTACACGCGCGGCTGCTCGGGGACGAAGTCCGCGCCGTACATGTCGCGCGCCTGCCCCCGGGCTGCGGCGACGGCCGAGCCGGAGAGGTTGGTGCTGTCGGTACGCATGTACGTGATGTAGCCGTTCTCGTACAGCTTCTGCGCGACGCCCATCGCCGCGCGCGAGCCGAGGCCGAGCTTGCGACCGGCTTCCTGCTGCAGCGTCGAGGTCGTGAAGGGGGCGTACGGCCGGCGGGTGTACGGCTTCTCGCTGACCGAGGAGACCGTGACGGACGCGGCGATCGTCGCCTCGGCGACCGTGGTCGCGGCGCGCTCGTCGAGCTGGCGGGCGGTGCCCTTGAGCGAACCGGTGTCGTCGAAGTCGGAGCCGGTCGCGACCTTGGTCCCGTCCAGGCTGGCGAGGCGGGCGGCGAAGGGGGCGGACCCGGCGGAGAAGCTGCCCTCGACGCTCCAGTACGAGGCGACCTTGAAGGCCATCCGCTCGCGCTCGCGCTCGACGACGATGCGGGTCGCCACGGACTGCACGCGCCCGGCGGACAGTCCGGCCTTGACCTTGCGCCACAGGACGGGCGAGATCTCGTAGCCGTAGAGGCGGTCGAGGATGCGGCGCGACTCCTGGGCGTTGACGAGGTCGAGGTCGAGGTCACGGGTCTCGGTGACGGCCCGCTGGATCGCCTCCTTGGTGATCTCGTGGAAGACCATCCGCTTGACGGGGACCTTGGGCTTGAGGGTCTCCAGGAGGTGCCAGGCGATCGCCTCGCCCTCGCGGTCCTCGTCGGTGGCGAGGTAGAGGGTGTCGGCGTCCTTGAGCAGGCGCTTGAGCTCGGTGACCTTCTTCTTCTTGTCCGGGTCCACGACGTAGTACGGCTCGAAGCCGTCCTCGACGTTGACGCCGAAGCGGCCGAAGGGCCCCTTCTTCATCTCCGCGGGCATCTCGGAGGGCGTGGGGATGTCGCGGATGTGCCCGACGGACGCCTCGACGACGTAGTCGCCGCCGAGGTAGCCGGCGATGGTCTTCGCCTTGGCGGGGGACTCCACGATGACGAGCTTGCTGGCCATGCGTGCCTCTTCTCCCGACCCTGCGTGCAGCGGATTCGTCGCTGCCTCGACGCACGGGTCGCTGGCGCCGACCGTACTACGCCCCGGTGGCCGGGTCGGAACCCATTCCGCCGGGGGTGGATTTTCATTGAAGATACAAGTATTATGGGTGCATGACCGCTACCCCGCCCGTGCTGTTCCTGTCCCACGGCGCTCCCCCGCTGGCCGACGACGCCCGCTGGACCGCCGAGCTCGCCCGTTGGTCGGGCTCCTTCGAGAAGCCGAAGAACATCCTCATGGTCTCGGCGCACTGGGAGAACGCCCCCGTCACGGTCAGCCCCACGCAGCGCAAGGTGCCGCTCACCTACGACTTCTGGGGTTTCCCGCAGAAGTACTTCGAGGTCGAGTACGACGCGCCGCTCGCCCCCGACCTGGCCGCCGAGGTCTCCTCCCTCCTCGGGGCGAAGGGGGTCGACGTCCAGCGCGACGAGACCCGTGGCCTGGACCACGGCGCCTACGTGCCGCTCGTGGAGATGTTCCCCGATGCCGACGTGCCGGTGCTCCAGATGTCGATGCCGACCCTCGACCCGCACCGCCTGCTCGAGATCGGCCGGGCGCTCGCCCCCCTTCGCGACCAGGACACGCTCATCGTCGGCTCGGGCTTCACGACGCACAACCTGCGCTGGTTCAACCCGCGCGCCGGGGCCGACGCCACGCCCCCGTCCGCCTCGAGCGAGTTCGACCACTGGGCCGCCGAGACCGTGGCGGCCGGTGACGTCGACGCCCTCGAGCGGATGCTCGAGCTGGCACCCGCCTCCCACGAGGCGCACCCGCGCACCGAGCACTGGGCGCCGCTGTACATCGCGATGGGCGCGGCCGAGGCCTCCGGCGCGACCGAGCGCCGGACGGCGGTCGACGGCTTCTGGTTCGGCCTGTCCAAGCGCTCCTGGCAGTTCGACTGATCGGACCGACCGGGGCGGGCAGTCCTCCCCATCGCCCACCCCGGCCGGCGTCGTTAGGGTCGTGACCGACGAGCGCTGCACCACGGCCGCGCCACGACCGGGGAGGACCCCATGAAGAAGCTCGCCACCATCATCGCCGCCAGCGGGCTCGCGCTGGGCCTCTCGGCCTGCGGCAGCCCGGAGAAGGACGCGGAGCAGGCCGTCACGGACTTCGCTCAGGCCTTCGAGGACAAGGACTACGACAAGGTCTGCGACAGCATCGACCCCGAGATGCTCAAGACCATGGAGTCGGCCGGCACCACGTGCGTCGAGGGCATGAAGGAGGGCGGCGACGACCTGGCCGAGGAGGCCAACGCCGACGACATCGAGATCCTCTCCTCCACGGTCTCCGAGGACGAGAAGACCGCCACCGTCAAGGTCAAGAACAGCAAGGACGAGGAGAACGACGTCAAGCTGGTCAAGGTCGAGGACGAGTGGAAGATCACCATGCAGTGACCTCGACACCCCGCTAGCCACCCCCAGAGGGTCACGTCGTGCACATCAGACGCGTTCTTGGTGCATGACGTGACCCTCTGCGCGTGGGGTCAGGCTCAGGCGGGCCGGAGCAGGCCGTCGGCGGCCAGGCGCCGCACGAGCGTCGCGCCGGCCCCGAGCGCCTCACCGGTCGGCAGGTCGAGCAGCGCGGAGATCGCGGTGAGCGACTGCCGGGCGGTCAGCTCGCCGTCGCTCACGGACACCAGGGCCGCGTCGAGGGTGTCGAGGCGGATCGAGCGCGCCAGCCCCCCGCCCTGCCTCAGCACGATGACATTGGGGTCGGTGGCGCCCGGAGCCGCGTGCGTCTCGGTGGTCACGTCGTCGGCGCAGCGCCACGCGGTGTCGAGCAGGGCGTCGTCGTCGAGCCCCGCGAGCCGGTCGCGGGCCACCAGCCCGGCAGCGATGGTCGGCCCCATGGGGGTGGCGACCGGTCCGTGCGCCTCGACGAGGTCGACGAAGGGGGTCCGCTGCGTCGTGGGTCGGTGCAGCGTGATGATCCCGAAGCCGATCTGCTCCACCCGGCGCGACGCGAAGTCGTCGAGCCAGGCGCCGACCAGCGTGTCGTGCTCGCTCGTGCCCGGCAGGTGACCGCCGTCGCGGGTCCACAGCTCGGCGTACTCCGCCGGGTCCTGCACGTCGCGCTGCACGACCCACGCGTCGAGGCCGCTCTCCGCGACCCACTCCCCGACCCGGTCGCGCCAGTCCTGGCCGGCGCCGGTCTCCCAGTTGCCGAGGAGCTGGGCGACGCCTCCGGGCGCGAGGTGGGCGCCGACCCCCTTCGTCAGGGCGGCGACGACCGCGTCACCGGCGGCGCCCCCGTCGCGGTACTCGTAGAGCGGCACGTCCCCGCTCCGCGGCGTGATGACGAAGGGCGGATTGCTCACGACGAGGTCGAAGGCCTCCCCGGCCACCGGCTCGAGGAAGCTGCCCTCGCGCAGGTCCCAGTCGGCGCGGTTGAGCGCGGCGTTGAAGGCGGCGTAGCCGAGCGCACGCCGCGACAGGTCGGTGGCCACGACGTGCTCGGCGTGGGTCGACAGGTGCAGGGCCTGGACGCCGCAGCCGGTGCCGAGGTCGAGGGCCCGGGCGACGCGGGTGCGGGGGGTCCACGACGCGAGGGTCGTCGAGGCGCCACCGATGCCGAGCACGTGGTCGACGGGCAGCGGCTCGCTGCGGGCGTGCTCCGTGGGGTCGGAGGCGACCCACCACGCGTGCCCGGTGTCGTCCCCGTAGGGCCGCAGGTCGCAGGTGGCCCGGACGTGCGCGCCCTCCGGCTCGACGATCCCGAGGGCGACCGCGCCGGTGACGCCGGTGCGCGGCAGGGCGCTCGCCAGGTCGTCGGCGGCCGTGGGCAGCCCGAGCCCGAAGCACCCGATGAGCACGCCGAGCGGGTCGCTCGCGCCGGCGACCGCGCGCCGTGCGGGCAGGGTCTGCTCGCGGCCGAGGGCCGCGCTGGCGAGGGCACCGAGGCGTTCGCGCACCTCGTCCACGCCGAAGGGGGCGCCCGCCAGGTCCTCCCTCAGGGAGTCGAGCAGGGCCGGGTCGGTGCGCAGGGTCGCCGAGGTACTCACCCGACGAGCCTAGCCAGCCCGGCCCGCTCCCTTCGCCCGTCAGGCTCGGTCGAGGACCGGCTCGACGTCCGGGTCGGCCATCGCGACGTCGTCACGCTTGGAGTAGAGCAGCGCGCCGACGATGACGACGAACGCGACGAGTGCGATGCCCCAGCGGATCATCTGGTCGGTGTCGTCGCCGAGGTAGAGGGTGATGATCGCCGGGGCGATGAGGACGGCGACGAGGTTCATCACCTTGATGAGCGGGTTGATCGCCGGCCCGGCGGTGTCCTTGAAGGGGTCGCCGACGGTGTCACCGATGACCGCGGCCTCGTGGCCGGACGAGCCCTTGCCGCCGTGCTTGCCGTCCTCGACGATCTTCTTCGCGTTGTCCCACGCGCCGCCGGAGTTGGCGAGGAAGACGGCCATGAGCGCGCCGCAGGCGATGGCGCCGGCGAGGAACCCGGCGAGCGCCCCGATGCCCAGCCCGAAGCCGACGATGATCGGGGTGAGGGCGGCCAGCAGGCCGGGGGTCGCGAGCTTCGTCAGCGAGTCGCGGGTGCAGATGTCGACCACGCGGGCGTACTCGGGCTTCTCGGTGCCGGCCATGATCCCCGGGTGCTCGCGGAACTGGCGGCGCACCTCGTGGACGATCGACCCGGCGGCCACGGTGACCGCATTGATCGCCAGGCCGGAGAAGAGGAAGACGACCGCGGCGCCGACGAGCACGCCGACGAGGACGTTGGGGGCGACGATCTGGGTGTTGACCATCTGCTCGAGGTCGGACACCCGGTCCTTGGAGAGCGAGCCCGGGTCGACCGCGCGGACTGCCGAGGTCCACGCATCCGTGTAGCTGCCGAAGAGCGCCGTCGCGGCGAGCACGGCCGTCGCGATCGCGATGCCCTTGGTGATCGCCTTGGTCGTGTTGCCGACGGCGTCGAGCTCGGTGAGGATCTGTGCGGCCTCGCCGTCGACGTCACCGGACATCTCGGCGATGCCCTGGGCGTTGTCCGAGACCGGGCCGAAGGTGTCCATGGCGACGATGACGCCGACGGTCGTGAGCAGCCCGCAGCCGGCGAGCGCGATGAAGAAGAGCCCGAGCACGACCGACGAGCCGCCGAGGAGGAAGGCCAGGTAGATGCAGACCGCGATCGTCACGACCTTGTAGACGGCTGACTCGAGGCCGAGGCTGATGCCGGAGAGGATGACGGTCGCGGCGCCGGTCTCGGTGGTGCGCGCGACGTCCATCGTCGGTCGCTTGTCGGTCCCCGTGTAGTACCCGGTCATGCGCAGGATGACGGCGGCCAGCACGATGCCGAGGACGACGGCGAGCAGCGCCGCCCGGCGCGGGTCGCCCACGAGGGCGGCGACGCCCTCGTCGGGCGATCCCAGGTCGGCGTAGGCGCCGGGCAGGTAGGTGTACGCCGCGACGGCGCACAGGACCGCGGAGATCACCGCAGAGATGTAGAAGCCGCGGTTGATCGCGTCGAGCGCCGACTCCCCCGCCCGCGCGCGGGTGATGAAGATGCCGATCATGGCCGTCACGGCGCCGATGGCGGGGATGAGCAGGGGGAAGACGAGGCCGTAGGCGCCGAAGGCCGCGGAGCCGAGGATGAGCGCCGCGACGAGCATCACGGCGTAGGACTCGAAGAGGTCCGCGGCCATGCCGGCGCAGTCGCCGACGTTGTCACCGACGTTGTCGGCGATGGTGGCGGCGTTGCGCGGGTCGTCCTCGGGGATGCCGGCCTCGACCTTGCCGACGAGGTCGGCGCCGACGTCGGCGGCCTTGGTGAAGATGCCGCCGCCGACGCGCATGAACATCGCGAGCAGGGCGGCACCGAAGCCGAAGCCCTCGAGGACCTTGGGAGCGTCACCGCGGTAGGCGAGGACGACGACGGCCGCACCGATGAGGCCGAGGCCGACGGTGAACATGCCGACCGTCCCGCCGGTGCGGAAGGCGATCCGCATCCCGTCGTCGCGACCGGTCGAGCGGGCGGCCTGGGCGACGCGGACATTGGCCTTGACCGCGAGCGACATGCCCAGGTAGCCGATCGTCGCGGAGAAGACGGCGCCGAGGACGAAGAACCCGGACCGTCCCCAGCGGACCCCCGCGGTGTCGGCGGGCAGGAAGAGGAGCAGGACGAAGACGAGGACGACGAAGACGACGAGCGTCCTGAACTGCCGCCGCAGGTAGGCGTGCGCGCCCTCCTCGACCGCGCCGGCGATCTCCTGCATGCGCTCGGTGCCGGCGCCCGCGGCGAGCACCTGCCCCCGCAGGACCACCCCCAGGACGAGCGCGAGGAGGCCGATCGCGGCCACGCCGCCGACGAGGCCGAGGTTGGTGCCGTCGAGCGTGATCGATGACGCTGCGGTCAGGGACGCGTGCGAGCCAGCCATGCCATCCTCCTTGATGGGCGCGGGTCACGGCCGGACCGTCGTCGTGGCGGCACGACCGTTGGCTCACACTACTGCCGAGTTGCCTCCGCGGCGCGGACTGCGGCGTCGACATCCGGGTGGACGTCGAGGAGCTGGTCGAGGCCGGTGATGGAGAAGACCCGCAGCACCCGGGGGTGGGCGGCCGCGACGGTCATCGTCCCGCCGTGGCGGGAGAGGCGCTTGAGGCGCCCGACGACGATCCCCAGGCCGGTGGAGTCCATGAAGGTCACCGCGGACAGGTCGAGGGTCAGACGGCGGCGCCCATCGGCGATGAGCGCCTCGAGCGCGTCGCGCAGCACGGCGGCGGAGGTCACGTCGATCTCACCACTGACGTGGACGATGTGGACCTCGCCCGCTTCGCTGGTCGTGATCGTGATGGGCACCGGCCTACCGTAGATCACATGTCCAGCACCCGTCCGCAGGCCCCCGACCTGCTCCGCGCCCTGGCCGCCGGCCGCGAGGACCGGGTGCGGCACGTCGAGTCGATCCCCCGTCGCCCTGCGGAGCACGCCGACCTGCCGGACTGGGTCGCCCCACCCCTGCGGACCGCCCTCGCCGGCGCCGGCATCGACCGGCTCTGGTCACACCAGGCCGCTGCCGCCGAGGCGGCACGGGAGGGCAGGCACGTCGTCCTGGCGACCGGTACGGCCTCGGGCAAGTCGCTGGGGTACCTCCTCCCTTCGCTCACCGCGGTGCTCGAGGGTCGGGCCGCCGCCAACGGCCGCGGCGCGACCGCGCTCTACCTGTCCCCGACCAAGGCGCTGGCTGCCGACCAGCTGGCGAGGATCCAGTCGTGGGCGGTCCCCGGCATCCGCGCCGCGACGTACGACGGCGACACCCCGACCGACGAGCGGCGCTGGATCCGCGACCACGCCGACGTCATCCTCACCAACCCCGACCTCGTGCACCACTCCCTGCTGCCAGGGCACGAGCACTGGGCGCACGTGCTGCGGCGGCTGCGCTACGTCGTCATCGACGAGTGCCACGTCTACCGGGGGGTCTTCGGGTCGCACGTCGCCCTGCTCATCCGCCGGCTGCGGCGGGTGGCACGCCGGTACGGCGCCGATCCGGTGTTCGTCCTCGCCTCGGCCACCGTCGGCGACCCGGGCGGCCACGCCTCGCGGCTCATCGGGGACGACGTGCTCGCGGTGACGCGCGACGGCTCGCCCCGCGGGGCGCTGACCTTCGCGCTGTGGCAGCCGCCGGAGGACGACGAGGGCGCCCGCCGCTCCCCCACGACGGAGGCCGCCGAGCTCATGGCCGAGCTCGTGGGCCGGGACGTCCAGACGCTCGCGTTCGCGCGGTCGCGGGCGGGGGTCGAGGCCCTCGCCTCCTCCGCCGCGCGGCGGGTGAGCGCGGTGGACGAAGGGAGGATCGCGGCCTACCGGGGCGGCTACCTGCCCGAGGAGCGGCGGATCATCGAGCGTCGGCTGCGCGACCGCGACCTGCTCGGGCTCGCCGCGACCAACGCGCTCGAGCTCGGCATCGACATCGCCGGGCTCGACGTCGTCCTCATGGCCGGGTGGCCCGGTCGGCTGGCCTCGGTGTGGCAGCAGGCGGGTCGCGCCGGGCGGGACGGGCAGGACGCCCTCGCCGTGCTGCTCGCCGCCGACGACCCGCTCGACACCTGGGTGGTGGAGCACCCCGAGGCGGTCTTCGACACCCCGGTCGAGACGAGCGTGCTCGACCCGCGCAACCTCCACGTCCTCGTGCCGCACGTGGCCTGCGCCGCCGCGGAGATCCCCGTGACCCTCGACGACGAGCGCTGGTTCGGCGAGGGGCTGAGCGGCGTCCTCGACGTGCTCGTCACGCGAGGGATCCTGCGTGCCCGCCCCGGCGGCTGGTTCTGGACCCGGCCCGACCGGCCCGGCGAGCACGTGTCCCTGCGCGGCATCGGCGAGGTGGTGAGCATCGTCGAAGGGAGGTCCGGTCGCGTCGTCGGGACGGTCGACGAGAGCTCGGCGCACGCGCAGGTCCACACGGGCGCCGTGCACGTGCACCAGGGGCGCACCTTCGTCGTCACCGACCTCGATCTCGAGCAGTCGACGGCCACGGTCGTGCTGGGCGACCCGGGGTGGTCGACGCACGCCCAGTCGGTGTCCTCCTTCGACATCGTCGCCGAGGAGGTCGGGGTCGACCACGGACCGGTCCGGGTCTCCTTCGGCCGGGTGGACGTGCGCCGTCAGGTGACCGGGTTCCTCCGGCGACTGCCGAGCGGCGAGGTCATCGGCCGCCACGAGCTCGACCTGCCCGAGCGGACCCTCTCGACCCGGGCGGTGTGGTGGACGATGACGCCGGAGGCGCTGGCGCGGGCCGGTGTCGCCGAGCAGGACGTGCCGGGCGCCGCGCACGCCGCGGAGCACGCCGCGATCGGGATGCTCCCGCTCCTCGCCACGTGCGACCGGTGGGACATCGGCGGCGTCTCCACCGACCAGCACCCGCAGACGGGGCTGCCCACCGTCATGGTCTACGACGGGCACCCCGGGGGTGCGGGGTTCGCGGCACGCGCGCACGAGCGGATCGGCGAGTGGCTGACGATGACCCGCGAGACGATCGCCGCGTGCGGGTGCAGCGGCGACGGCTGCCCGGCCTGCGTCGTGTCGCCCAAGTGCGGCAACGGCAACGAGCCGCTGGACGCTCGCGGCGCCGTCGCGCTGCTCGACCTGCTCCTGGCCTCGCTCGGACATACAGTGAGCGAGGACCCGCTGCAGGAGACCGCGGGCTGACAACCTCCGGGAGCTACTGCCATGGTCATCCTCGGCCTCATCCTCGTGCTCGTCGCCCTCGCGCTCGGCGCGGCCCTGCTCCTCGGCACCCAGGCCCCGGACGTCGCCGGCCAGGACGTCGACATCAAGCTCTTCGACGCGGTGACGATCACCCTCGACCCGCTCGCGCTCGTCGTCGCGGGCATGGCGACGATGCTCCTGCTGTGGCTCGGGCTCGTGCTCATCAAGGCGGCCCTGACGCGACGGACCAGGCAGCGCCGCCAGCGCAAGGAGCAGGAGCTGGCCGCCAGGCAGCGCCTCGCCGACCAAGAGGCGGCCCACCGCGAGGAGGTGGCCCGCCGCGACCGCGAGCTCCAGGACCAGCGCGTCTCCACCGAGATCGCCCGCGAGCGCGCCGAGGTGGCCGAGCGACACGACCCGACGCTCACCGACCAGCCGACCGAGCGCATCGACACGGGTGTCGCCACCCCGGGCCGCGACGCCCTCGGACCGGACGCGACGCGCCCGATCCGTCGCGACCCGCGCCCCTGACGGGCCAGGCCGTGGTCGTGGCCGGCCACGGAGGGTCCTCGGGCAGGCGGTCCGGGGCATCACCCGTCCTCCGGTGACGGGCCGGCGCGAGCCCTCCCCTCGGCATGGTCCGGGCCGACCCCGCCGAGCCGAAGGGGGATCCTCGCCGACACCGTGACGGTCACCTCGCCCCCGCCACCGACATCGCAGCCGATGACCGCCACGTCGTGGTGTGCAGCCACACGGCGGGCTTCGGCGCACGCGCCGCCCGCGTCGGCCGACTGCTGGTACTCGACAGCCCCCGCGAGGGCGGACAGGTCCGCCGCAGAGCGGGCGACGTGCGCCGCCCGCACCGCGCTGAGGACGGCCAGGGCCGCGAGCGTGATGGTGAGCAGGACCGCGATGAGCCCGACAGCCAGGACCGTCGACGAGCCGGCCTCGGCGCGCAGCTCACGGGGCGACATCGACGGACTCGAGCCGGGCGGTCGACGCGCACGAGGTCTCCGCGGCCGCGAAGGCCAGGGCCGGTGGTGACGGAGCCGTCACGGTGACGGTGACGTCCGAGCCGCTGCGCCCGGCCTCCAGACGCGCCCCGTCGGGAGCCGTGCGCTGCGCGTCCGTGAGCGCACGGGACGGGGACTCGCCCCGGGCCAGCTCACGGACGGCCACCCTGGCGGCGTCCACGCAGCGCACCCGGTCGACGCCCCAGGACAGGGCGGACAGGCAGATGACGAGGACGAGGACGACCGCGGGGATGGTGAGGGCGAGCTCCGCCGTCACCATCCCCGCGTCCCCCGTCCCCTCAGCGGATGCCGAGCGCCTCGAGGATGACACCCGACAGGCCCGTCTTGATCGTCCCGGACTTCACGACCGCGAGCAGCACGATCGCGAAGGTGCACGCGGCGAGCGTGCCGACCGCGTACTCCGCCGTGGTCATCCCGGCCTCGCAGGCCAGTCGCCCACGGTGGACCCAGCTGACGATGGACTTCTTCATGGGTCGTTCCTCCCTCTCGGCAGCACCTGGTGTGCTGCGCTGACTTCCACCCTTCGCCCCTGGGCCCGCACGCGGGAGGGTCGCGCGGGACCTGTGGACCGTCACGACACGCAGGACCGGGTTGGGGAAAGCGCCGATCTCGGCTGGCCGGGTCGAGGTCGCAGCGACCGCCCACCCGGTGGGGATCACCTCGACCCGTGGGGCGCGCCGACGGGTCAGCCGAGCTGGGTCCCCACGAGCACGGCGACCAGCGGGATGACCGCGGTCGCGATGAAGGCCGGCAGGAAGCACAGCCCGAGCGGGAGGACGAGCATCACGGCGGCCTTGCCCCCGGACTCCTCGAGCCGTCTGGCCTCGGTGTCCCGCAGGGTCTCGGCCGCGTCGAGCAGCACCGCGGCAGAGGGGGCACCCACCGCGTCGGCGACGACGAAGGCCGTCGCCGTCGGACCCCACAGCTCTCGCGCGTAGGTCCAGGACTCCGCCATCGAGCGGCCCCACCCGAGTGCGGCGGCCACCCGGTGCAGGTCCTCGCCCGCGCCCTGCGCGGACACCTCGGCGACCTCCTCCAAGGCCTGGACCAGGCCCCGCCCGGACTGCAGCGCGAGCGCCAGGAGGACGCTCGAGTCGGCGACCTCGTCGACCGTGAGCGAGGCCGTCGACCTGGGTGGCTCCGGCTCCCGCCGCAGCCACCCCACGCCGGCGGCCCGGCCCGGCCACACCGCCACCGCGACCACCACGAGCAGCACCACGAGGATGCTCACGTGTGGACCCTCGGCTGCACGGCCCGTGCGAGCACCCACCGGCAGACGAGCCACCCGACGGCGGTGAGCACGAGCCCCAGGACGGCCGCGCCCATCGTCACCGCGCTGTGGCCGTACACCTCCCAGGGCGTGAGGCCGAAGGCGAACCCCGCGAGCATCCCCACGAGTGGCAGCAGCGTCAGCATGTGCATCGTCGCCCGCGCACCCGCGGTCGCCGCCTCGAGGCGGCGCCGCGCCTGCACCCGGGCCCGCAGCACCTGCGCGCTGGTCGCCATGGACGGGGCGAGGGCGACGCCGAGGTCCTCGCTCAGCGACCAGGCGCCCGCGAGCGGACCCAGCTCGGGACGCCCGGCCGCGTGCCTCCGCCACACCCCGCCCGCGCCACCCCCGGTCGTGAGCTCGGCCCCCACCTCCTCGAGCACCGACCGCCACGGCCGTGGGGCCTCGCCCGTCACCACCCGCACGGCAGCCACGGGAGTCGCTCCCGAGCGCAAGGCCATCGCCAGCAGGTCGGCGACGACGGCGAGGGACTCGAGGTCGCGCAGGCGTCCACCTGCGGTCCCAAGGGTCCACCACCCACGACTGGGCGCGGCGGGCGCCGTGAGGGACACGCCCGTCGTCGGTCCCGGCCAGAGCAGCACGGCCGCGAGCACGAGGCCGACCACGGCGAGTGTCATGTCCGCACCCCGGGCAGCGGGCCGATCGAGTCGACGACGCGACGCCCACCGACCCGCCGCAGGTGCACGACCACCTCGATCGCGCTGACCAGCTGGGCGCGCACCGCCTCACGGCTCATGCCGGCGAGCGCACCCAGCGCCTCGAAGCGACTGGGCACGTCCTCGGCGCGGTTGGCGTGGAGGGTGCCGCAGCCCCCTTCGTGCCCCGTGTTGAGCGCGAGCAAGAGGTCACGCACCTCCGCGCCCCGCACCTCTCCGACGACGAGCCGGTCGGGCCGCATCCGCAGCGCCTGCCGCACAAGATCGACCATCGTCACCTCACCGGCGCCCTCGGTGTTGGCCGCCCGCGCCTGCAACCGCACCACGTGAGGGTGCCCGACCTGGATCTCCCCCACGTCCTCGACGACGAGCAGCCGCTCTGCGGACGGCACCTCGGCGAGCATCGCCGCGAGGAGCGTCGTCTTGCCGGTCCCCGTCCCCCCGGTGACCACGTGGGCGCGCTTGTCGGCGACGACCTCGCGCAGCTGCTCCGCCTGGGCGGGGGTGGCCATACCGAGCCGGACGAGCGCGTCGAGCCCACCGCCCCGGTGCCGCGGGATGCGCAGGCTCACGTGTGCCCCGTCGGCCACCAACGGCGGGAGCACGGCGTGCAGGCGGATCCCGCGCGGCAGCAGGCCGTCCACCCAGGGCTGGGCGTCGTCGAGACGCCGCCCCGCGATCGCCGACAGCCGCGTGGCCAGGCGCCGGACCGCGTCCGCGTCCCCGACGACCACGTCGGCCCGGGTCACGCCCTCGCCCCGGTCGACCCACACCGAGCCGTCCCCGTTGACGAGCACGTCGGTCACGAGCGCGTCGGCGACGAGCGGCTCGAGCGCACCGAGACCCATGAGGTCCGCGCGCAGCTCCCCCGACCTCCGCGCCGTCCCGGCCGCACCCAGGCGCACCGCCTCGGAGCGGGCCACCTCGTCGATGACCCCGATGTCCGGGGCCCTGCCAGCGCGCACCTGCTCGTCGATCGCGCTCGACCACCTCATGACGCCAGCCCCAGGACACGCTCGGCGAGCGCCGGGCCGTGGCCGGGCAGCTCCGCGGCGAGTGCCCGCGCCACCTCGCCGACGGCTCCTCTGGGCCGGGGCGCGCGTCCGTGGGCCTCGTCGCGGACGACGCCCGGGTCGTCGGCGAGGTGATCGAGCAGCGGTAGCCCCAGGTGCTCGGCCGCCCGCTCCGAGACCCGTTCCGCCCGCCGCGGCCCGCGGGTGACGAGCAACGTCGACCCGCGCAGGTCCCCGAGCGCGCCCGCGACCACCTCCCCGTCGCGCAGCCACCGGGGCCGCAGGCCGACCACGAGCACGACGAGCGCGGCCAGCTCCGCCCACACCGCCGGCACCCGGCCCATCGCGGGCAGGTCGACGACCACCGGCCCCTCGGCCGCCAGCCCCAGCATCACCTCGCGCACCGCCCCGGGGGAAGGGCGCCGCCCGCGGGCGGCGAGGACAGGCACCGGCCCGAGCGGCAGGGCCCGGCGCAGGCGGGCGGCGTCGACCTCCCCTTCGTGCTCGGCGAGATCACCCCAGCGCAGCCCGTCGAGGTGCTCCGCGGCGACCGTGGCATCGAGCCCACCGGAGGCGAAGGCGCCGTCGACGAGCACCGGTGAGCCGTCGCGGGCGAGCACGGTGGCCGTGACGGCAGCGAGCGTGGAGGCGCCGAGCCCTCCGGAGGCGCCGGTGACGATGACGACGGGATGCATGTCCTCGACCCTGCCCCCGACCCGACGGCGCCCGGAACGGGGCCGGCGGCCCTGTGGATGCCCCCTTCACGCCACCGTGGTCTGTGGACGAGCGTGGTCCGTGGAGCACACTCCCAGGAAAGGGGACGGCCCCGGCGGGGGAGCGCCGGGGCCGTCAACGCGCGGACTCCGGGGGGAGGGAGCCGGGCGTTGGCCGCTCGACCCGAAGGGAGCAGCTGAGGACAACAATAACCCTCCACGCCGGGAACGCAATTCCCGACGCGCGCGAGGTGCCGAGGGTCTCAGCCGAGGCGCCCCGCACGCACCGAGTCGGCCACCCGCCAGCCCTCCTCGGCGCCCGCGACGAGCGAGTCACCGCAGTGCCTCAGCCACAACGTGACCCCCGGCACGCCACCGTGCACGTAGCCCCCGAGCGAGCCGAGGTACGCCGGACCGCCCTCGTGGCCGTGCCCCGCCTCGGGCACCGCGACGCCCGTGGGGTCGAGCCCGGTCGCGGCGATCATCGCCCGCTCCACGGCCCGCGCGACGAGCCCGTTGCCGACGACGAAGGGCCGCACGGTCGCGATCTCCGCGTGCACGATCGAGGCGACGACGAGCGCCGGCGCCTCGCTCGCCGACTGCATGAGCTCGATGATCCCGGACAGCCGGCGCCGCAGCTCCTCGCCCGTCGGCGCCGGGCCGAGGTCGGCGAACTCCTCGCACCCCTCCCCCTCGACGCGGGGCCGGCCGAGCTGGCCGTGGTCCGTGACCAGCTGCGCCGCCGCCGCGGTGTGCAGGCGCGCCAGCGCCTGCCCGGGCGAGCGGGTGACGAGGTCGCGCAGGTGCTCGCTCTCCGCGGTGGCCGCGATGGCGCCGTGGATGACCCGCTCTGCCGGGTCCGGGTCGGGGCTGCGCTCCCGCGCCCCCCGCATGAGGTCGCGCACGATCGTCGCGGTCGAGCGGGCCCCGTCGAGCTCGGCGCTCGCCCAGGCACCGCGGACGCGGGACTCCGCGGACGCCTCCGGGATCCGCCGGCGCAGTGCCTCGTGCCAGCGCAGGTTGGTGCACGCCTCGCGGGCCCGGTCCGAGGCCTCGGCGACCTCCGGGATCGCGGCGAGCTGGGTCAGGGCGGCGACGAGCGGGCTTGAGTCTGGCACCCGCACAGCGTAGGCGGCACTAGGGTTCGCCCATGGACGCCGGCCTGCACCTGCCGACCGTGGCCGTGGTCACGGGAGGCTTCCTCGCGCTGGGCCTCGTCATCGCCCTCGTGCGCTGGCGACGGGCCCGACCCGGCTTCATCTCGGTCACCGACCTCGCGACCTACGAGACCCTCCACACCGCCTCCATGGCCGGTCGGCACCTCGCCGACGGATTCACCGACGACGGCTGCGAGCGCGCCGCCCCGTACCTGCGGGCCATGCTCGCGACCCCCGGGCTGGCGGTCTGCGACACCTCCGGCGTCATCGTCTGGGAGGGCGAAGGGAGACACCACCTGCCGGCCGTGATGGACCAGGCCGCCCCGGTCCTCGCCTCGGGGCAGGTCGTCGTCCTCGGGCCGGACACGGTCACGTGCACCTCGACCGAGTGCCCGGTGCGGGCAGCCGTCATCGCCCCCGTCATCGTCGACGACCGGGTCGTCGGCGCGATCGCGGGTTACGGCCCGCAGGTCTCGGCCGGCCTGGCGCGAGCGGCCGAGGAGGTCGCGTCGTGGGTGGCGACCCAGGTCGAGCTGGCCGACCTGTCCTTCGAGCGCACCCGTGCCATGGAGGCGGAGCTGCGGGCGCTTCGGGCGCAGATCTCCCCGCACTTCATCTACAACTCGCTCGCCGCGATCGCCTCCTTCGTGCGCACCGACCCGTCCCGTGCGCGCGAGCTGCTCCTGGAGTTCGCCGACTTCACCCGCTACGCGCTGCGTCGCGACGGTGCGTTCACGACGGTGAGCGAGGAGCTGCGCAATGTCGAGCGCTACCTCGTCCTCGAGCAGGCCCGCTTCGGCGACCGGCTGTCCATCACCCTGAAGATCGCGCCCGAGGTGCTGCCCGTCCGCGTGCCCTACCTCGCGATCCAGCCGCTGGTCGAGAACGCGGTCCGGCACGGCCTGGCGCCCAAGGAGGGACCCGGGCACGTCGTGCTCAGCGCGACCGACCACGGCAGCGTCGCGGAGTTCTCCGTCGACGACGACGGGGTCGGCGCCCACCCCGAGACGATCCGCAAGATCCTCGACGGCCAGTCCCGATCCGACTCGGTGGGGCTGGGCAATGTCGACGCGCGGCTGCGCCAGGTCTACGGCGAGGAGTTCGGCCTCGTCGTCGACACGGCTCCCGGCGCGGGGATGAAGGTCTCGTTCCGGGTGCCCAAGTACTCCCCTGCCCTCGAGCAACCCGCCTAGGGTGGGGGCCATGCCGCGACCGTCTCGTCCCGCCGCGCTGACCGTCCTCGTCGTCGACGACGAGGCGCCGGCGCGCAACGAGGTCGCCTGGCTCCTCGACCAGGACGAGCGCATCAGCCGCGTGCTCACCGCGGCGAGCGGC
Organism: Janibacter sp. LM; assembly: GCF_039631275.1. Taxonomy (NCBI): domain Bacteria; kingdom Bacillati; phylum Actinomycetota; class Actinomycetes; order Micrococcales; family Intrasporangiaceae; genus Janibacter; species Janibacter sp. LM. Next base: position 8,632 of record NZ_JBDIVG010000003.1, on the reverse strand, counting down.
ACGGCCGCCCTCGCGGCGCTCGAGCGGGAGGCCGTCGACGTCGTCTTCAGCGACATCTCGATGCCGGGGCTGGACGGCATGCAGCTGGCCCGCGTCATCCGGCGCTTCGCCGAGCGGCCCCAGGTCGTCTTCGTGACCGCGCACGACAACCACGCCGTCGACGCCTTCGACCTGGACGCCGTCGACTACCTCATGAAGCCGGTGCGGCCCGAGCGCATCGGCGAGGCGGTGCGCCGGTGCCTCGCCGCCGCCGAGCGTGAGGCCCAGCCCGCCTCGGCCCCCGAGGACGAGGAGACGATCCCCGTCGAGCTCGGTGGGATCACCCGGTTCGTCCCCCGCAGCGAGATCCGCTGGGTGCAGGCCCAGGGCGACTACGTCCGGCTGCACACCCCGAGCGGCTCGCACCTCGTGCGCATCCCCCTCGCCACCCTCGAGGAGGAGTGGGCCGACGTCGGGTTCGTGCGCATCCACCGCTCGACGCTCGTCTCGACCCGCCACATCAGCGAGATCCACAACGACGCGGGTCGGTGCTCGGTCGTCGTCGACGGCACGGAGCTGCAGGTGAGCCGGCGGCACACCCGGCACCTGCGCGGCACCCTCCTGCGGCCCCGCCCGGGCCAGGACGAGGGGTGAGCACCCCGCCCCACCGGGTCCGCGTCACCCGCACCCGCCACCGGACCCGGCAGGTCCGACCGCCCACCGTCCGTCAGGAGATCGCCGACCAGTCCCGGCTCGGCACGACGTACGTGCGCTCCCTCGTGCGTGCCCAGCTCCAGCTCTCCCTCAGCGTGCTCGCCGTCGGCCTGGTCACCCTCGGCGCACTGCCTCTCCTCTTCGCCCTCGCCCCGCCGCTGCGCCGGCTGGAGCTGCTCGGTGTCCCGCTGCCGTGGCTCGTCCTCGGCCTGCTCGTCTACCCCGGCGTCGTCCTCATCGCCCGCTGGTACACCCGGGCCAGCGAGCGCATCGAGGCCGACTTCAGCGACCTCGTGGGCCGCAGGTGACCCAGCCGCTCAGCGTCGCGGCGATCGCCCTCGTCTGCCTGACGACGCTCACGCTCGGTGCGCTCGGTCTGCGCCTGGCCAAGGGCACGAGCGACTTCTACGTCGCGGGCCGCGCCGTCACCCCGTGGCGCAACGCGAGCGCGATCAGCGGCGAGTACCTGTCCGCCGCGAGCTATCTCGGCGTCGCCGGGCTGGTCTTCGACCAGGGCATCGACATGCTGTGGATGCCCATCGGCTACACCGTCGGCTACCTCGTCCTGCTGCTGCTCATCGCCGCGCCCCTGCGTCGCTCGGGCGCCTACACCCTCCCCGACTTCGCGGAGTCGCGTCTGGAGTCCACCGCCCTGCGCCGCGGCTGCGCCCTGCTCGTCGTCGGCATCGGCTGGCTCTACCTGCTGCCGCAGATGCAGGGAGCCGGGCTCGCGCTGCGGCACGTGAGCGGCCTGCCGACCTGGGTCGGCGCCACCGTCCTCACGGTCATCGTCGTGCTCAACGTCGCGGCCGGTGGCATGCGCTCGGTGACCCTCGTGCAGTCGGTGCAGTACTGGATCAAGCTCACGGCCATCGCGGTGCCCGCCTTCGTCCTCCTCCTCGTCTGGCAGCGCACCGGAGCCCCCACCCCGCAGGCGGAGGCCTCGTGGTGGGAGCCGCTCACCTCCGACGACCCCACGAGCCGGACGCTCTTCACGACGTACAGCACGCTCGCGGCGCTGTGCCTGGGCACGATGGGCCTGCCGCACATCGCCGTGCGCTTCTACACCAACCCCGACGGCGTCGCGGCCCGGCGCACGACAGTCTCGGTGCTCGTGCTGCTCAGCCTCTTCTACGTCTTCCCCCCGATCTACGGCTACCTCGGTCGCGCCTACCTCGACCGGGCCGACATCAGCGACGACCCGAGCCGCACGGTCGTCCTCGCGCTCCCCGGCGCGATGCTCCCCGGCCTGGACGGCCAGCTGCTCACCGCCCTCGTCGCGGGCGGCGCCTTCGCCGCCTTCCTCGCCACCGCCTCGGGCGTGGCGATGTCGGTCGCCGGGGCGATCGACCAGGACGTCCTGCGCCCGCTCTCCGCCCGGCTGACGCACGGGGACGCCGGCCCGGCCGCCTCCTTCCGTCTCGCGGCAGGGGTCGGGGTGCTCGCCCCCTTCGTCGTGGCCTGCACGGCCGGCCCGGTCGGCATCTCGACGGCGGTCAGCCACGCCTTCGCGATCGCGGCGGCGACCTTCGCGCCCCTGCTGATCCTCGGCGTCTGGTGGCCTCGGCTCACGGCGAAGGGGGCCGCCGCGGGCGTGAGCGTGGGAGGCCTCACCACGTCGGTCGCCGCCATCGTCTCCGTCACCGACCTCGCCCCCGAGGGGTGGCTCGGCGCCCTCACCTCCGCGCCGACCGCGTGGGCGACTCCGCTCGCCTTCGTCGTGACGATCGTGGTCTCCCTGGCGACGCCGCGCCCGCGGAGGTGGGCGCGGACGATGACCCGGCTGCACACGCCCGAGGACGTCCTCGTGGAGACCGGTTGACCGTTCGTCGCGTCCACGGGGCCGCTCGGCGCACGCTCGTGGTCCGCACGGCGACGGGTGCTCCCGCCGACCGCGAGCCCGCGCACGGTGGCCCCGGGGACGGACCGGGGCGGTCCACTCTGGTCCCGACCCGGCCACCGCTGTCCGGGTCTCCCCCTAACCGGAGGTGAGCCATGAGCAGCGACGCTCAATCGCTCGGCGAGCGCTACATCGCCGTCCAGGAGTCGAAGGAGTTCGGCGACCTGCGCCGCACCTTCCGCGGCTTCGTCTTCCCCGTCACCGCGTTCTTCCTCGCGTGGTACTTCCTCTACGTGCTGCTGTCGATGTTCGCCCCCGGCTTCATGTCGACCAAGGTCTTCGGCAACATCAACATCGGCGTGATCCTCGGCCTCGGCCAGTTCGTCACGACCTTCGCGATCACCATCGCCTACGTCCGCTGGGCCAGCCGGGTCCTCGACCCGCAGGCCGAGGCCGTCGCCGCCCAGGTCGGCGCCCACGGGACCCCGGAGGTGGACGGATGATCCCCGCACTCGTCGCGGCCGAGCAGACCGGCTCCCCCGCGCTCAACATCTCGATCTTCGTCGTCTTCGTCGTCGTGACCCTCGCGATCGTCATCAAGGTGGCCTCGGGCCACAAGACGGCCAGCCAGATGTACACCGGTGGGGCCTCCTTCTCCGGTCGGCAGAACGGCCTGGCCATCGCCGGCGACTACCTGTCCGCCGCGAGCTTCCTCGGCATCGCCGGCGCCATCGCCCTCCAGGGCTACGACGGCTTCCTCTACTCCATCGGCTTCCTCGTGGCGTGGCTCGTCGCCCTCCTGCTCGTGGCCGAGCTCTTCCGCAACACCGGCCGGTTCACCCTCGCGGACGTGCTGTCCTACCGGCTCCAGCAGCGCCCCATGCGCATCGCGACGGCCAGCTCGGTCCTCGCCGTCTCCTTCTTCTACCTGCTCGCGCAGATGGCCGGCGCCGGCGGCCTCGTCTCGCTGCTGCTCGGCGTCGACGGGTCGGCGGCGCAGAACGTCGTCATCGCGGTCGTGGGCATCGTCATGGTCGCCTACGTGATGATCGGTGGGATGAAGGGCACGACCTGGGTGCAGATGATCAAGGCGGTGCTCCTGATCTTCGCGGTCGCCGTGATGACCGTCTGGGTCCTCAGCAAGTTCGGCATGAACCTCTCGAGTGTCATGCAGGCCGCCGTCGACAAGAACCCCGCGGCGGGCGAGAAGCTCCTCGAGCCGGGCCTGAAGTACGGCAAGAACCTCACCACGAAGATCGACTTCATCTCGCTCTCGCTCGCCCTGGTCCTCGGCACCGCCGGCCTGCCGCACGTGCTGCAGCGCTTCTACACGGTTCCGACGAGCAAGCAGGCGCGCAAGTCGGTCGAGTGGGCCATCTGGCTCATCGGTGGCTTCTACCTGCTGACCCTGGTCATCGGCTACGGCGCCGGCGCCCTCGTCGGCCCGGAGGTCATCGCCAACGCTCCCGGCAAGGCCAACGCCGCCGCCCCGCTTCTCGCCTACGAGCTCGGCGGGTCGGTCCTCCTCGGCATCGTCTCCGGCATCGCCTTCGCGACGATCCTCGCCGTGGTCGCCGGCCTGACCATCACCGCCAGCGCGAGCGTCGCCCACGACCTGTACAACCAGGTCTTCAAGAAGGGCCAGGCCTCGCAGGACGCCGAGGTCAAGGTCTCGAGGTACGCGGCGGTCGGCACCGGCGTCGTGGCGATCCTCGGCGGCATGCTCGCCAAGGACCAGAACATCGCCTTCCTCGTGGCCCTGGCCTTCGCGGTCGCGGCGAGCGCCAACCTGCCGACCATCCTCTACAGCCTCTTCTGGAAGCGCTTCAACACCCGGGGTGCGCTGTGGTCGATGTACGGCGGTCTGTCCTCCGCGCTCCTGCTGATCGTCTTCTCGCCCGTGGTGTCCGGCAAGCCGATCGACCCGCTGACCGGCAAGTCGCCCTCGATGCTGCAGGACGTGGACTTCAGCTGGTTCCCGCTGGACAACCCCGGCCTCGTCTCGATCCCGCTCGGGTTCTTCCTCGGTTGGCTCGGCACCGTGACGAGCAAGGAGTTCAACCGGGCCAAGTTCGCGGAGATGGAGGTCCGCAGCCTCACCGGACACGGCGTGGCCGAGGTGGTCGAGCACTGACCGTCCGGTCAGCGCGAGACGAAGGGGGGGAGAGCTGCGGCTCTCCCCCCCTTCGTCGTCATAGGGTCGGGACCGTGCCATCCCCTCGTTCCCCCCGCCGGCCGCTCACCCACGCGCTGGTCGTCGAGACCGCCCTGTCGATCCTCGCGCGGGTCGGCCTGCCCGACCTGACGATGCGGGCCATCGGCACCGAGCTCGGGGTGCAGCAGAGCGCGATCTACCACCACGTGCCCAACAAGCAGGCGCTCCTCGGGGCGGTCGCCGACGAGATCCTGCGCCGCGGGCCGCAGCACCCGTCGGCACCGGGCGCCGACTGGCGCGAACGCGTCCACCGCCGCTGCACGGACCTGCACGCTGCCGTCACCGCCTACCCGGACGGCGCCGACCTCGTCATGAGCATGTGGGCCTTCGGCATGGGCGGGCAGGCACCCGCCGCGGAGGTGGGCGAGCTGCTCGCCGATGCCGGGCTGGAGGAGGACCTCGCATCGACGGCGGCCAGCACGCTGCTGCACTTCGTCTACGGGCACGCGTACGTCGCCCAGTCGCACGACCAGGCCACCCGCTCGGGCATCGCCCCGCCGCCGCGCTCCCCCGCGGAGTTCGGGACGGGGCTGGGCATCGTGCTCACCGGCATCGCGGCCCTCGTCGAGGCTCCCTAGCCGGGGACGAGCCCCCGCCGGCCCGCCTCGGCACGCAGCGCCGCCGCCGCGTCGTCGTCGACCGTCGTGAAGAACTCGCCGACGACGTCCTCGAGGTGCGTCAGCGACTCGGCGGCGAAGAGCACCGGCTGGTAGGCCGTGATGTCGTAGTTGAGGGTGCCCATGTCGGCGAGGTCGAGCTCGCGGATCTCCATGTGGCCGAACTCCTGGATCTCGCCGTAGCTCGAGAGGATCCCGGCCCCGTACGCCTTGGCCTCGCCGTGCTCGCGCATCACGCCGAACTCGATGGAGAACCAGAAGACGTCCGCGACGAGCTTCATCGCCTCCTGCGTCTCGAGGCGCAGGGAGGCGCGCCCGGCAGCCTGCGTGATGGCGGCGAACCGCGGGCTGGCGAGCTGGTTGGCGTGCCCGATCACCTCGTGGATGATGTCCGGCTCGGGCGTGTACAACGGCTGGGAGTCATGGCGCAGGTACTGCGTGGAGTTGAAGGTGCGGCTGCCCAGGTCCGCGTAGAAGTCACGCAGCGGCACCAGCCCCGGCGCGCAGACGTAGGTCCACCCGGTGAGCGGGACCAGGCGCTCGCCGACCTCCGCGAGCTGGGGCACGTGGTCGGTCGGCAGCGCCAGCCGCTCCTTGGCCGCGAGGTACTCGCTGTGCGCGTACCGCTCGTGGAGCGGGGCGAGCTCGGCGCTCACCGTGCGCCAGACCTCGTGCTCCCGCTCGGAGTAGGTGATGGTCGGGACGGGCTGCGAGCCGCGCTCCCACGCGAGGGCGGCGCCGGCGATCTCGCCCCGTCGCCGCAGGTACTCCGGGTCCTCACGGCCCGGGTGCGTGTCCGCCAGGTGCACCTCGACGCTGCCGTCTGCGTGTTCGGTCACGGGCGAGTACAACTGTCCTTCGGTGAACACGTCAACCACCTCCTTGTGATCACCCAACCGTCCCAGATCGCGGCGGAGGGGGCCACGCTCGCACCGATCACTGGTCACTGTGCTCAGGGTGGCGCGGCGCGGTCGGTCCGGAGGCTGTGCAGGGTGACCACACTCCCCTCGACCGCTCGTCGCCTGCTCCCCCGCGCCCGGCGACGGTCCGTGGGACCACGTTGTGCTCACCGCCCCCGCGGGCCAAGGTGGAGAGGTACACCACGTCCGCGCACCGTCGCGCGGGCTCTCGATGAGGAGGACATGTGTCGGACTACGCCCCGAGCACCGAGTTCGCCGCACAGGCGAACGGCAAGGCAGCGCTCTACGACGAGGCAGCGGCGGACCACGAGGGATTCTGGGCGGCACGAGCCCGGGAGTACGTCACGTGGTCCAAGGACTTCGACACCACGCTCGACTGGAGCGAGGCCCCCTTCGCCAAGTGGTACCTCGGCGGCGAGCTGAACGTCGCCTACAACTGCGTCGACCGGCACGTCGAGGCCGGCAACGGTGACCGCGTCGCCCTCCACGTCGTCGCCGCGGACGGCAACGACCGCACGATCACGTACGCGGACCTCCAGCGCGAGGTCTGCAAGGCGGCCAATGCCCTCGAGTCGCTCGGAGTGACGAAGGGGGATCGCGTCGCCGTCTACATGCCGATGATCCCGGAGGCGGTCATCACGATGCTCGCCTGCGCGCGCATCGGCGCGCCCCACTCGGTCGTCTTCGGCGGCTTCTCCTCCGACGCGCTCAGGACGCGCATCGAGGACGGCGAGGCCAAGGTCGTCGTGACCACGGACGGGCAGTTCCGCAAGGGCAAGTCGATGCCGCTCAAGGCCGCCGTCGACCACGCCGTCCAGGGTACGACCGCGGAGAAGGTGCTCGTCGTCAAGCGCACCGGCATGGACGTCGACTGGGACGACTCGCGCGACGTCTGGTGGCACGACGTGGTCGACAGCGCCTCCGACCAGCACGAGCCGCAGCCGCACGACAGCGAGCACCCGCTCTTCATCCTCTACACCTCCGGGACGACGGGGAAGCCGAAGGGGATCCTGCACACCTCCGGCGGCTACCTCGTGCAGAACGCCTACACCAACTCCGTCGTCCACGACCTTCATCCCGAGACCGACGTTTACTGGTGCACCGCCGACATCGGCTGGGTGACCGGTCACAGCTACATCGTCTACGGGCCGCTCGCCAACGGCGCGACCCAGGTGATCTTCGAGGGGACCCCCGACAGCCCGCACCAGGGCGTGTTCTGGGAGATCGTCGAGAAGTACAAGGTGAGCATCCTCTACACCGCCCCCACCGCCATCCGCACCTTCATGAAGTGGGGCGAGGAGATCCCCAAGAAGTACGACCTCTCCTCCATCCGGGTGCTCGGCTCCGTCGGTGAGCCGATCAACCCCGAGGCGTGGCGCTGGTACCGCGATGTCATCGGTGCGGGCACCGCCCCCATCGTGGACACGTGGTGGCAGACCGAGACCGGCGCGATCATGAACTCCCCCCTCCCCGGGGTGACGACGCTCGAGCCGGGCAGCTCGCAGAGGCCCATCCCGGGCATCAGCGCGGAGATCCTCGACGACGAGGGCCAGCCGCTCACCGAGCCCGAGCAGGTCGGATACCTCGTGCTCACCAAGCCGTGGCCCGCCATGCTGCGCGGCATCTGGGGGGACCCAGAGCGCTACAAGGACACCTACTGGAGCCGCTTCGGCCCCGAGTACTACTTCGCCGGTGACGGGGCGAAGTACGACGCCGACGGCAACATCTGGATCCTCGGCCGGGTCGACGACGTCATGAACGTCTCCGGTCACCGGCTGTCCACGGCGGAGATCGAGTCCGCGCTCGTCTCGCACCCCAGGGTGGCCGAGGCCGCCGTGGTCGGCGCGAGCGACGAGACGACCGGCCAGGCGGTGGTCGCCTTCGTCATCCTCCGGCAGGAAGGTGCCGACTCCGGGACCCAGGGCGAGGAGCTCGTCCAGGAGCTGCGTGGCCACGTGGCCAAGGAGATCGGTCCGATCGCCAAGCCGCGCTCGATCATGATCGTCGAGGAGCTGCCCAAGACCCGTTCCGGCAAGATCATGCGGCGGCTGCTGAAGGACGTGGCGGAGAACCGAGAGGTCGGTGACGTCACCACGCTCGCGGACTCGTCCGTCATGAACCTCATCAAGGACGGCATGAACAAGCCCTCAGACGGCTGACGCAGGTCCGAGCACGACGAAGGGGGCCCCGCCGGCATCGTGCCGGCGGGGCCCCTCTTTCGCCTGTGTCGTCCTGCAGCGACGGGTGTGCACCCGCCCCAGGACGCACCAAAGCCCTCGACGACTCGTCGAGGGCTTTGGCACAATGTTTGTCCGGCTGCGTCCTACTCTCCCACACCGTCACCAGT
>NZ_JBDIVG010000029.1:0-91684 GCF_039631275.1 Janibacter sp. LM | reverse complement strand
GCTGACGCAGGCGCGACTCCAGATGGTGCGTGCTGCCGACGTAGTAGCTCCCGTCGGCGCACCTGAGCATGTAGACGTGTGCCATCGCTCGATCCCAGCAGGGTCGGCGAGGGGACGAAGGGAGTTATCCACAGTTGTCGGCGGGCGCCCCCTTCGAGACGGTCGCTGCGCGACCTCCTCAGGGAGCGGTGGGGTGGGACCTCCTCAGGGAGCGGTGGGTGGAGAGTGCGCGGCGGCGCCCCCTTCGAGACGGTCGCAGCGCGACCACCTCAGGGAGCGGTGGGGTGGGACCTCCTCCGGGAGCGGTGGGTGGTGAGGGCGCGGCGGCGCCCCCTTCGAGACGGTCGCAGCGCGACCACCTCAGGGAGCGGTGGGGTGGGACCTCCTCCGGGAGCGGTGGGTGGTGAGGGCGCGGCGGCGCCCCCTTCGAGACGGTCGCTGCGCGACCTCCTCAGGGAGCGGTGGGGTTGCGACCTCCTCAGGGAGCGGTGGGGAGGGGACGCGGACGAAACCTATTGGGGGGCACCACGGCCCGCGTGGTTGCATGGGGCCAGCATTTCCAGACGAAGGGGACCCCATGACGAAAGAGGGCGCGCGCGTAGAGGTGCGCAACCTGACCAAGAGGTTCGGCAGCTTCACCGCTGTCGACGACCTGACCTTCTCGGTCGAGCCTGGCCGGGTCACCGGCTTCCTCGGCCCGAACGGCGCCGGCAAGACGACGACCCTGCGCATGCTGCTCGGCCTCGTGCGCCAGAACCACGGCACGGCGACCATCGACGGCAAGACCTACCGCGAGCTCGACCAGCCGCTGCGGGTCGTCGGTGCCGCGCTGGAGGCGACCAACTTCCACCCCGGCCGCTCGGGCCGCGACCACCTGCGGGTGCTCGCCGCGACGATCGGCGCGCCGAACAGCCGTGTCGACGAGCTCCTCGAGCTCACCGGCATCCCGGCCGCCGCCCGCAAGAACGCGGGCGGCTACAGCATGGGCATGCGCCAACGCCTCGGGCTGGCCGCGGCCCTGCTCGGCGACCCCCGGCTGCTCGTCCTCGACGAGCCGGCCAACGGTCTCGACCCCGAGGGCATCCGGTGGCTGCGGGGGTTCCTGCGCCACCTCGCCGACGTCGAGGGGCGCACGATCCTCATCTCCAGCCACATGCTGCAGGAGATCGAGCAGACCGTCGACGACGTCGTCATCCTCGCCAACGGCAAGCTCGTGAAGGAGGGCACGGTCGACGACCTGCGTGGCGGCGCGACCACCCTCGTGCGCACGACCGACCCCGATTCCCTGCTCGGCGCCCTTCGGGTCGCCGACGTCGTCGCCTCCCGCCAGGAGGACGGCGGCATCATCGCCCAGACCGAGGACCTGCGCCTCATCGGCGACGTCGCGCTGCGCGCCGGCGTCCCGGTGCACGAGCTGCGCTCCCTCGGCGCCGACCTCGAGCAGCTGTTCTTCTCCCTCACCGAGGGCACCAACCGCAATCTCGCCACCGGGGGGCCCTCCGTCCCGGTCGCGGCCGCCACGATCGAGGGCAAGGAAGGGGTGAACGGCTGATGTGGGGTTCCATCACCTCCGAGATCCGCAAGATCTTCACGACCAGGCTCTGGTGGGGCATGGGCATCGGGATGGCGGTCGCCGCCTTCCTCCTGTCGATGGCCGGCGCCTCCTTCCTCGGCCTGACCAACCCGGACGGCTCCAGCGCCGGCTTCGACGAGATGACCCCGGCGCTGGGCCAGATGATCTACACCGCCGGCCTGCTGGGGAACTTCGGCAGCCTCTCGGCGCTCTTCCCGCTGGCGCTCGGTGTCCTGCTCATCACGACGGAGTACCGGCACAAGACCGCGACCGCGACCTACCTGGCCACCCCGCGCCGGTGGGTCGTCGCCGTGGCCAAGACCCTCGCGGTCGTCGTCGTCGGCGCCGTCCTCGGACTCGTCCACGTCATCGCCTCGGTCGGCGGCGGCGCGCTCGTGCTGACCCTCTTCAAGGATGGCGCTCCCCTGCTCCTCGGCAACAGCGAGGTGCTCTCCTCGCTCGGCACCTCGGTCGTCGCGACGATCGTCTGGACGCTCATCGGCTTCGGCTTCGGCATGCTCGTGCGCAACCAGATCGCGGCCGTGCTGCTCGCGGTGGCCTTCGGCTTCCTCGGCCAGCTGATCCTCAACATCGCCTTCGGCCTGCTCGGCTGGACCACCGCGAGCAAGTTCATCCCGGGCAACCTCACGACGGGGATGCTCGTCACGGGCGACCCGACCAACGGCACGATGACCGCAGGCGCGGAGAGCCCGTACTTCACCTGGTGGGTGTGCGCGCTCATCCTCATCGGGTACGCGGCCGCACTCACGGTCGTCGGCTCGTTCCTGAGCAACCGCAAGGACATCAGCTGAGGGGGTTCCCCCTTCGCCCTGACCGAGACTCGGGTGGTGGCTCGTATCCCTCGCGGATCGCGGCCATCGCCCGAGTCTCGTCTGGTGTGGCCGGTGGCCGGGCATGGTGTTCGTCACGTTAGGCTGCCCCGGTGGGTCCGCGCTGACTTCGGGCCCTGATCGCGACTGTGACGAAAGAGGCGTATGCGCCGTGCCTGACCCCCAGGATGGCTCCGTGTCCATGGACGACTTCGGCCCCAACGAGTGGCTGGTGGACGAGCTCTACCAGCAGTTCACGCAGGATCGGAACAGCGTAGACAAGGCGTGGTGGGAGTTCTTCGAGAACTACACGCCGGGACAGGCTGGCGGGAGCTCCAACGGCAGCACGGCGAAGGGGGATTCCCCCGCCGCGAGCGCGCCCGCCGCCAAGGCCGAGCCCAAGAAGGCCGAGCCCAAGAAGGCCGAGCCCAAGAAGGCTGAGGCCAAGCAGGCCGAGCCCGCCAAGGCCGCCCCGGCCAAGGCCGAGACGAAGAAGGCCGAGACGAAGAAGGCCGAGCCCACCCCTCGCGAGGAGCAGAAGCCCGCGAAGGCGGAGGCGCCGGTCGCCGAGGACGTGCACACCCCCCTTCGTGGCGCCGCCGCCCGGGTCGTCACCAACATGGAGGCCTCGCTCGAGGTCCCGGTCGCGACGAGCGTGCGCGCGATCCCCGCGAAGCTGCTCATCGACAACCGCATCGTCATCAACAACCACCTCGGGCGCAGCCGTGGCGGCAAGGTCTCCTTCACCCACCTCATCGGCTACGCGCTCATCAAGGCGCTGCGGATGATGCCGGAGATGAACGTCGGCTACACGACGAACGAGAAGGGCAAGCCGGTCGTCGTCCAGCCCGCGCACATCGGCCTGGGCATCGCCATCGACCTGCAGAAGGACGACGGCTCCCGCCAGCTCATGGTCCCCGCGGTCAAGCCCGCCGAGACGATGGACTTCACCGGCTTCTGGCGGGCCTACGAGGCCGTCGTCAAGAAGGCCCGCGACGGCAAGCTGGCCGTCGAGGACTTCCAGGGCACGACGATGTCGCTGACCAACCCCGGCGGCATCGGCACGGTCCACTCCATCCCCCGCCTCATGAAGGGCCAGGGCGCCATCATCGGCGTCGGAGCCCTCGACTACCCGGCCGAGTGGCAGGGCGCGAGCACCGAGACGCTCAACCGCAACGCGGTCTCCAAGCTGGTGACGCTCACCTCGACGTACGACCACCGCATCATCCAGGGCGCGCAGTCCGGTGAGTTCCTGCGGGTCGTCCACCAGCTGCTCCTCGGCGCGGAGGACTTCTACGACGAGATCTTCGCCAGCCTGCGCATCCCCTACGAGCCCGTGCGCTGGGTCCAGGACATCTCCACGACCCACGACGACGACATCAACAAGGTCGCCCGTGTGCAGGAGCTCATCCACTCCTACCGGGTCCGCGGCCACCTCATGGCCGACATCGACCCGCTGGAGTACAAGCAGCGTCGCCACGAGGACCTCGACATCACGAGCCACGGCCTGACGCTGTGGGACCTCGACCGCCACTTCGCCACCGGCGGCTTCGGCGGCGAGCCCTTCCTCAAGCTGCGCCACATCCTGGGCATCCTGCGGGACTCCTACTGCCGCACCACCGGCATCGAGTACATGCACATCCAGGACCCCGACCAGCGTCGCTGGATGCAGGAGCGCGTCGAGGTCGGCTACGCCAAGACCACGAGCGACGAGCAGCTGCGGATCCTGCGCCGCCTCAACGCTGCCGAGGCCTTCGAGACCTTCCTGCAGACGAAGTTCGTCGGGCAGAAGCGCTTCTCCCTGGAGGGCGGCGAGTCCGTCATCGCGGTGCTCGACCGCATCCTCACCCGCGCCGCGAGCGAGGGCATGGACGAGGTCTGCATCGGCATGCCGCACCGCGGCCGCCTCAACGTGCTGGCCAACATCGCCGGCAAGTCCTACGCGCAGATCTTCCGCGAGTTCGAGGGCCAGCTCGACCCCAGGTCCGTCCAGGGCTCCGGTGACGTCAAGTACCACCTCGGCACCGAGGGTGAGTTCACCGGCGAGGACGGCGAGACGACCAAGGTCTACCTCGCGGCCAACCCGAGCCACCTCGAGGCGGTCAACCCGGTCCTCGAGGGCATCGTGCGCGCCAAGCAGGACCGGCTCAACCACGGCGGCGAGGACTTCCCCGTGCTGCCGATCCTCATGCACGGTGACGCGGCCTTCGCCGGTCAGGGCGTCGTCGCGGAGACCCTGCAGCAGAGCCAGCTGCGCGGCTACCGCACCGGCGGCACGATCCACGTCGTCGTCAACAACCAGGTCGGCTTCACCACCTCGCCCTCGGCGAGCCGCTCCTCGGTCTACTCGACCGACGTCGCGCGGATGATCCAGGCGCCGATCTTCCACGTCAACGGTGACGACCCGGAGGCCTGCGTGCGGGTCGCCGAGCTCGCCTTCGAGTTCCGGCAGAGGTTCCACAAGGACGTCGTCATCGACGTCGTCTGCTACCGCCGCCGCGGCCACAACGAGGGCGACGACCCGTCGATGACCCAGCCGCTCATGTACAAGCTCATCGAGTCCAAGCGCTCGGTCCGCAAGCTGTACACGGAGAACCTCATCGGCCGCAAGGACATCACGCCGGAGGAGGCCGACGCCGCGCTGCGCGACTACCAGGCCCAGCTCGAGCGGGTCTTCGTCGAGACCAAGGAGGCCCTCAAGCAGGGCCCCGACTCCCCCGCCGACCAGGCCGGGTCCGGGTCGAGCGACGTCCCCGACAACGCCGGCCTGGAGCGTCCCGCAGCGCAGACGAGCGACCGCACGAGGCACTCGGCGGTCGACACGGCGATCTCGGAGACCGACCTCAAGCACATCGGTGACGTCTTCGACTCCCCCCCGGCCGACTTCACGATCCACCCGAAGCTGCAGCAGGCGATGCAGAAGCGCGCCGCCTCGGTCAGCGAGGGCGGGATCGACTGGGGCACCGGCGAGATGATCGCCTACGGCTCGCTCCTCATGGACGGCACCCCGGTGCGTCTGGCCGGTCAGGACTCGCGGCGCGGCACCTTCGTCCAGCGTCACGCCGTCCTCATCGACAAGAACACCGGTGAGGAGTGGACGCCGCTGAACTACCTCGGTGGCGACCAGGCCCGCTTCTGGGTGTACGACTCGCTGCTGTCGGAGTTCGCGGCCCTCGGCTTCGAGTACGGCTACTCCGTCGAGCGTCCCGACGCGCTCGTGCTGTGGGAGGCCCAGTTCGGTGACTTCGTCAACGGCGCGGCCACGATCATCGACGAGTTCATCTCCTCCTCGGAGCAGAAGTGGGGCCAGAACTCCTCGGTCGTCCTCCTCCTGCCGCACGGCTACGAGGGCCAGGGGCCGGACCACTCCTCCGCCCGCATCGAGCGCTTCCTCGCGCTGTGCGCGCAGAACAACATGACGGTGGCCTTCCCGTCGACGCCGGCGAGCTACTTCCACCTGCTGCGTCGTCAGGCCTACCACCGTCCGCGTCGTCCGCTCATCGTCTTCACGCCGAAGTCGATGCTGCGCCTCAAGGCCGCGAGCAGCCAGCCGGAGGACTTCACGACGGGCACCTTCCGCGCGGTCCTGCCGGACCTGGTCCAGCCGAAGGGCGACCAGGTCACCCGGGTGCTCATCGCCGCCGGCAAGGTGACGTGGGACCTCGAGGCCGAGCGCAAGAAGCGGGGCGACGAGACCACCGCGATCCTGCACCTCGAGCGCTTCTACCCGCTGCCGGGCGAGGAGCTCGCGGCCGAGCTGAAGCACTACCCGAATGCCGAGCTCGTGCTCGTGCAGGAGGAGCCGCAGAACCAGGGTGCATGGCCCTTCCTCGCCATGAACCTGCCGGGTGACCTCGCCGCCCATGGCGAGACCCGCACCCTGCGTGCGGTCACCCGCCCGGCGAGCGCCTCCCCGGCGGCCGGCACGGCGAAGAAGCACGCAGCGGAGCAGGCGGAGATCATCCGCACCGCCTTCGATCGCTGATGTACTTCACCGACCGCGGGATCGAGGAGCTCGCGGACCGGCGTGGTGAGGAGCAGGTCACTCTCGAGTGGGTGAGTGACCAGCTCCGCACCTTCGTCGACCTCCACCCCGAGTTCGAGACGCCGATCGAGAGACTCGCGTCGTGGCTGGCACGCCTCGACGACGATGAGCTCGACGACGAGTAACGTCGGGGGCCAGTCCACTTCCGTACCGACCCCCAGGAGCACCCCCGACGTGAGCGGCCACCCGATGACCGACGCTGCCGGCAACGAGTTCACCCCGAGCGCCACCTTCACCACGGAGGACGGACGACGGGAGATCGCGCTGGTCTTCATCGGCGACAGCTTCGTCGCCGGTGTCGGTGACGACAAGGCCCTCGGCTGGACCGGTCGGGTCATGGCCCGCACCTCGGTCCCCGAGGCCCTCGTCGCGCAGTACAACCTCGGTGTGCGCGGCGAGACCGCCGGTGGGGTCGCCGAGCGGTGGCTCACGGAGGGCGTGCGTCGCTTCGACGGCGTCACCGAGCGTCGGCTCGTCGTGCAGGTCGGTCACGCCGACGTGCAGGCGGGCACCTCGATCGCCCGGCTGCGGCTCAACCTGGCCAACATCCTCGACGAGGCCTCGAGCCAGGGCGTCGCGACCTTCGTCGTCGGTCCCCCGCCGTCCGCCGACCCCGAGACCAACGACGCGCTGCGGCACGTCGTCGAGGCCCAGCGCGATGTCTGCGACCGCCGCGGCGTGACCTTCGTCGACACCTTCACCCCGCTCGTCGGGCACGACCAGTGGGAGTCCGACCTCGCCGCCTCCGTGGACGGCACGCACCCCGGCCAGGCCGGCTACGGCCTCATCGCCTGGCTCGTGCTGCACCACGGCTGGGGCGAGTGGCTGGGCTAGAGGTCCCCCCTCCCGGTTCGAGGTAATCCCGACCGGCTATCCGGTCGCTCACCCGTCGACCCCTGATACCTCGACCCGCGTCATCCCCACACCTCCTGCGTGAGCGGCTCCCGTCCACCGATGGCGAGCGCACCCCGCGGGCGAAGGGAGAGCCCGTCACCGTGCTCTCATGACCACCAGGGAGACCCCGCTCGAGCGGCACCGGCGCGTGCTGGCCGTCGCGGCCGACACGGACCACGTCATGAACCATGCCGCCCTCCGCGCGATCGACGTCACCAGGCAGCAGGCGGCCCGCCAGGTCGCGGCCGGTCGGTGGGCGCGGCACGGCAGCCAGACCTTCGCCATGCACACGGGCGAGCTGAGCTTCGAGGCACTGTGTCGCCGCGCGGTGTGGGAGGTCGGGGAGCGGGTCACGCTCGTCGACGGGGTCACCTCCCTTCGCCTCGCGGGCCTCAAGGGGTGGCAGGACGACGACGTGCACGTCTCGCTCCTGCACACCCACGACCCGAGTCCGCGCGGGGGCATCCGGATCCACAAGGTCATCCGCAGGACCGAAGGGGAGGCCCTCACCCTCGGCATCCCCCGCACCAGGCCCGCCGTCGCCGCGATCCGGGCGGCGCACTGGGCGGCGACAGACCGAGCGGCCGCGACGATCCTCGCGATGACGGCGCAGCAGCGCCTCGCTACCGGGTGGCAGCTGGTCGACGCTCAGCACGAGGTGCGGGGTCGCACTCGACGGGCCTTCATCAAGCAGGTGGTGCGTGACGTCGCCGACGGCGCCCAGTCGCTCGGCGAGTTGGACTTCACGGCCGCCTGCCGCTCGCGTGGCCTGCCCGAGCCCACCCGTCAGGCCGTGCGCCGGGGCCGGGACGGTCGCGTCTACCTCGACGCGTACTTCGAGGAGTACGGCGTGGTGGTCGAGATCGACGGCGCGGGCCACCTGTGGGGGCTCACCGGTGTGGCCGACGCCCTGCGCGCCAACCAGGTCGTCATCGACGGGGACCGGGTGCTGCGGATCAACCTCATCGGGTGGCGGCTGGACGAGGACGCCTTCATGGACCAGCTCACCTTCGCCCTCGGGTCCAACTGGGCACGGGACAACCTCGCGCGGTACCTGCGCGACCACCCGGACGTCACGCCCCCTCCCCCGATCCCGGCGCCGTCGCCTCGCCCCCGACGCCCGCGGGGCCAGGCCCCCCGGACCCGTTCGAGGTAAAACCGGTCGAAGGGTGAGCGACCGGATAGCCGGTCGGAGATACCTCGACCCATTGGGCCGCTCATTCGAGGTATCAGGGGTCGAAGGGTGAGCGACCGGATAGGCGTCCCCGAATACCTCGAACGGGCAGCTCAGGCGCCCAGCACCCGCTCGGTCGCCGAGTACCGCTCCTCGGCGGCGGCCTTCTGCGGCCGCCACCACGCCTCGTTGTCGCGGTACCACTCGATCGTCGCCGCCAGCCCGGCCTCGAAGTCCTCGTACGCCGGCTCCCACCCGAGCTCGGAGCGCAGCCTCGAGGCGTCGATGGCGTAGCGCCGGTCGTGGCCAGGCCGGTCGGTCACGTGGTCGAAGTCGTCCGCGGACCGCCCCATCAGCCGCAGCACGGCCTCGACGACCCGTCGGTTGTCGACCTCGCCGTCGGCACCGATGAGGTAGGTCTCCCCCAGCCGGCCGCGGTCGATGATCGTCCACACCGCGCTGTTGTGGTCGTCGACGTGGATCCAGTCGCGCACGTTGAGCCCGTCGCCGTAGAGCCGCGGACGGCGCCCGTCGATGATCTCGGTGACCTGGCGCGGGATGAACTTCTCCACGTGCTGGCGCGGCCCGTAGTTGTTGGAGCAGTTGGAGATCGTCGCGGCCACGCCGAAGGACCTCACCCACGCCCGCACGAGCAGGTCGGACGCCCCCTTCGTCGACGAGTAGGGACTGGACGGGTTGTACGGGGTCTCCTCGGTGAACCGCTCCGGCGCATCGAGCTCGAGGTCGCCGTAGACCTCGTCGGTGGAGATGTGGTGGTAGCGCACGTCGTGGCGGCGCACGGCCTCGAGCAGCTGGTAGGTCCCCATGACATTGGTCTCGACGAAGATCCCCGGCGACGCCAGCGAGTTGTCGTTGTGCGACTCCGCGGCGAAGTGCACGACGACATCCGACTCCCCCACCAGCGCGTCGACGAGCCCACCGTCGCCGACGCTTCCCTCGACGAGCCGCACGCCCGTCCCCTCGAGCGAGGACCGGTGGCCCGCGTACGTCAGCGCGTCGAGCACCGTCACCTCAGCGTCCGGCCGCGTCGCCAGGGTCTGGTGGACGAAGTTGCTCCCGATGAACCCGGCCCCGCCGGTGACGAGTACGCGCATGTCAGATCCCCTCCACGTAGCGCCGCAGCGCATCCATTTGGTCGACCGGCTCGTACCCGGCCGCCCGAAGCTTGTCGAGCGCGAGCGTGGAGTGCGTCGGCCGCGGCGCCATCGGCCGCCCGGCGGCGTACTCGGCCGTCGTCACCGCCACGACGTCCTCGCGGGCGCGGCCGCGCAACGCGAAGACCTCCCGCGCGATCCCGGCCCAGGTGAGCGGGGGCCCGTCCTGCGTGACGTTGTACGTGCCGAAGGGAGCGGACCGCGCCACCAGGTGCAGTGTCGCCGCGGCGATCTCGTCCGCGAAGGCCAGCCTCCCGGTCTGGTCGTCGACGACGGAGGGGGACCTCCCTTCGTCGGCGAGTCGGGCCATGGTCCGCACGAAGTTGCCGCCCTCCCCCACGACCCACGACGTGCGCAGCAGGTAGTGCCGCGGCGCGACGGCGACGGCGAGGTCACCGGCGGCCTTGGTGCGGCCGTACTCGCCGAGCGGGGCGAGGGCCTCGCTCTCGTCGTGCGTCTCGACGTGCCCGTCGAAGACGTAGTCCGAGGAGTAGTGCACGAGCGTGAACCCGTCGCTCACCGCGCGTCGGGCCAGCTGCGCAGGCAGCTGCGCGTTCAGGCGCCAGGCGAGCCGGGAGCCCTCAGGAGTCTCGGCGTCGTCGACCGCGGTCATCGCGGCGGCGTTGATCACGAGGTCGTGCCGGGTGAGGTCGTAGGCGTCGAGCGCGGCGGGGTCGGTGAGGTCGAGCTCGGCGCGCGTCGGCGCGACCGCGTCGGGCAGGAGCGCGCGCAGGGCCCGGCCGATCTGCCCGGTCCCGCCCAGGACGAGCGCCGGCTTCGGGACGAAGGGGGTGACCTCCCCCAGCTGCGGGTTCGCCCGGTCCTTGTCGCTGATCTCGCTCTGCGACAGCGGGATCGGCCAGTCGATCGCGACGCTCGGGTCGTCCAGCGCGAGCGCTGGATAGGTCAGGCCGGGGCGCCAGTGGGCGTTGACGAGATAGCTGTAGACGGTCTCGTCGGCGAGCGCCTGGTAGGAGTTGCCGACGCCGCGGGGCACGAAGACCGCCGTGCCCGGCTCGACCTCGAGGGTGAAGCTCGTCCCGAAGCCCTCCCCCGCGCGCAGGTCCACCCACGCACCGAAGATCCGCCCGTGGACGACCGTGACGTACTTGTCCCACGGCTCCGCGTGGATGCCGCGGGTCGCGCCGCGCGCGTCGTTGTGGCTGATGTTGTGCTGGACCGGCCCGAAGTCCGGCAGCCCCGCCGCGACCATCTTCGCCCGCTGCCACGCCTCCTCGAACCACCCGCGGGCATCGC
This sequence comes from Janibacter sp. LM, assembly GCF_039631275.1. Classification (NCBI taxonomy): domain Bacteria; kingdom Bacillati; phylum Actinomycetota; class Actinomycetes; order Micrococcales; family Intrasporangiaceae; genus Janibacter; species Janibacter sp. LM. The sequence goes on along the minus strand of NZ_JBDIVG010000029.1, from coordinate 80,736 downwards.
GGTGGACGGGCGTGCGCACCACGAGCAGCCCGGGGACTGGCGTGCGCTCGACGGTGAGGTCCATGCAGCGAGGCTATCGGCGCGGAGCTGCCGAAGGCCGGGCCCGGCCCCCTTCGACCGTGGTGTCGTCGTGACCCGGGACGCCGTCGTGCCGACCGGCGTGGGCAGGGTGAAGGACGGGGGCGGGGCGGCGGCCTCCGGCAGACCGGCCTCAGCTGCGCGGAGGTGAGCGCTCCCGGGCCCAGGGTTCGATGGGCGGCGGGTGGAGCGTCGGTCCGGGGACGTCGTCCTCGGGGGTCAGTGCCACCCGATCGCGATCGCGTCCACCCCTGGCGCAGGCGGTCCCGGCTGGAGGGTCTGAGTCGATGACCGCGTCGAGCTCCAGGAGCAGCAGCTCGTCATCGCCGAGGACCTCAAGGAACCGCTCCACGGCTGCCTCGGTGAGGTCCTCCTGCGGGATCGTGCCGGTGAGCACGGCGCACCTCGCTCAGGCGTCGATCGCCTGCCGGCCCTCACCGCGGCCGGCAGCGATCTCGATCTTGCGGGGCTTGGCCTGCTCGGCGACCGGGATCCGCAGGGTGAGCACGCCGGCGTCGTACGAGGCCTCGATGTGCTGGGTGTCGAGGTTGTCGCCGAGGACGAGCTGCCGGCTGAAGGTCCCCCTGCGGCGCTCCGCCGCGATCATCTCCTGGTCCCCGCTCCTCGCCGGCCGCTCGGCCGTCACGGTGACGACATTGCGCTCGACGTCCAGGTCGATGTCCTGCGAGGCGAGTCCGGGCAGGTCGAACTCGACGATGAAGGTCTCGCCCTCACGCCACGCATCCATGGGCATCGCCGTGGGAGCCAGGCTCCCGTCACCGCGAAACAGCTGCTGAGTGACGCGGTCGAGCTCCCGGAACGGATCGGTGCGCATCAGCATCTGTGCCATCGTGTCCAACTCCTTCCCTCGTGGTGGACCACCACCTGATCTGTGGTGGCGGTGATAGATTTTTTATAGCAAGATCGAGCGAGACGGACAAGACCCGAGGAGCGAGATGACGGCGACTGATCCGACGCGTGGCGTGTACGGGATCTCGGTGGCGGCGGACCTGGTGGGGATGGGTTCGCAGCAGCTGCGCTGGTACGAGACGCAGGGGCTGCTGAGTCCCGACCGCACGCCCGGAGGCACCCGGCGCTACAGCGACGAGGACCTGACGCGCCTGCGCCGCATCGACGCGCTCCTCGACGCCGGGCTCAACACCGCCGGCGTCGCGATGGTCATCGAGCTGCAGGACGAGATCGACGACCTCAATGAGGAGCTCACCCGAGCACGACAGCCCTGACACCCCCTGGAAGGACACGGATGTGGACACCCGAGCGCTCCCCTTCCCGCCGGCCCGTGGCGCGGACCGGCACGCCACGCGGGACATCGGCACGCCCGCGACACCGCTGGACTCCCTCACCGTGCGGGAGCTGATCGCGCGGCTCGCCCGCACCGAGGACCAGCTCAACCTCGCGCGGTTGCAGGACGGTGCGGGTGGATCGGAACCGGTCGGCCACCTGCTGAGCGAACAGCTGGAGATCATCAGCGAGCTGCGACGACGCCATTGACACCGGTCGAGGGCCTACGCTCGGGCTCATGCGCGGGATCATCCTCGCCGGGGGGACGGGGTCCCGGCTCCACCCGATCACCCTCGGCGTCTCCAAGCAGCTCCTGCCGGTCTACGACAAGCCGATGATCTACTACCCGCTCAGCACGCTGATGCTGGCGGGGATCCGCGACATCCTCGTCATCACGACGCCGCAGGACGCGCCTCAGTTCGAGCGGCTGCTCGGGGACGGGAGCCAGCTGGGCGTGTCGATCACCTTCGCGCAGCAGCCGAGCCCGGACGGGCTCGCGCAGGCCTTCCTCATCGGTGAGGAGCACCTCGCGGGCGGGCCCGCAGGGCTCGTGCTCGGCGACAACATCTTCTACGGGCCGGGTCTGGGCACGCAGCTGCGGCACTACGCGCACATCGAGGGTGCGGCGGTCTTCGGGTACCAGGTCGTCAACCCGCACGACTACGGCGTGGTCGACTTCGACGACGAAGGGCGGGCCCTGCACCTGGAGGAGAAGCCCGCCAACCCACGCAGCCGGTTCGCCGTGCCGGGTCTGTACTTCTACGACGAGACCGTCGTCGAGCGGGCCCGCGGGCTGCGCCCGTCAGCACGTGGCGAGCTGGAGATCACCGACCTCAACCGCACGTACCTGGACGAAGGGAGGCTGCAGGTCGAGGTCCTGCCGCGCGGGACCGCGTGGCTCGACACCGGCACCTTCGCCTCGCTCAACGACGCCAGCAACTACGTGCGCACCCTCGAGAACCGGCAGGGCCTGAAGATCGGCTGCCCCGAGGAGGTCGCCTGGCGGATGGGCTTCATCGACGACGCCGCCCTCCGCGGGCGCGCCGAGCCCCTGGTCAAGAGCAGCTACGGCGCCTACCTCCTCGACCTGCTGACCTGACCCCCGCTCGCAACCCTTTACCGCTCCCTGAGGAGCTCGCGCCCCCTCACCGCTCCCTGAGGAGCTCGCGCAGCGAGCGTCTCGAAGGGACGCCCTCGCCCCTCTCACCGCTCCCTGAGGAGCTCGCGCAGCGAGCGTCTCGAAGGGACGCCCTCGCCCCTCCCCCCGCTCCCTGAGGAGCTCGCGCCGCGAGCGTCTCGAAGGGACGCCCTCGCCCCTCCCCCCGCTCCCTGAGGAGCTCGCGCCGCGAGCGTCTCGAAGGGACGCCCTCGCCCCTCCCCCCGCTCCCTGAGGAGCTCGCGCCGCGAGCGTCTCGAAGGGACGCCCTCGCCCCTCCCCCCGCTCCCTGAGGAGCTCGCGCAGCGAGCGTCTCGAAGGGACGCCCCCTCGCTCCCCGAGGACCTCGCACCCCCTTCACCGCTCCCTGAGGAGCTCGCGCAGCGAGCGTCTCGAAGGGACGCCCTCGCCCCTCTCCCCGCTCCCTGAGGTGCTCGCGCAGCGAGGGTCTCGAAGGGACGCCCCCGCGCTCCCCGAGGACCTCGCCCCCCCTTCACCGCTCCCTGAGGCGCTCGCGCAGCGAGCGTCGCGAAGGGACGCCCCCTCGCTCCGCGAGGACCTCGCACCCCCGTCACCGCTCCCTGAGGAGCTCGCGCAGCGAGCGTCTCGAAGGGACGGCCACCCCCTCACCCAGCCCCGAAGACCGCGCGAAACAGCGACCCCAGCCGGTCGCGGCCATCCCCCGCCCCCGCGATCTCGATGACGGACGGATCCTGTGCGGCGATGCGCAGCTCGCCGACCACGATCCACAGGGTGAGCAGGGCGTCGTCGAGCTCGCCGCACTCCTGAGCGCTCAGCAGCAGATCCCGTAGGCCGGGCTCAGCATCGACCACGGCCGCCACCCGGCTCGCCGCTGACCGCCTGACGTGCTGGGTGCGTGCGTACCCGATGACGCGGCCCAGCTCGACCAGCGGAGCGGGGTCGGTGTGCCCGTCCCAGGCCAGGACGACCAAGGCCGACCTCGCATTCGCATACTCACGAAACCGGGCCGGCAGCACCAGGCACACGCCGGGACACCACGGGCACGAGTGGTAGCCCTCGAAGATGGGGGCGGGAGCCAAGGACGCAACTCCGTTGACCTGGTAGCAACGTGAGCACCACCAGAGGGACGCGCGCTCCGCGACCTCGATCATGGGCCTCCTCCTTCACAAGCAACACCGGCCACAGGAGTACCCAGACGCCACAGGATAAACCGCCTCATCTGGTGACCTGCGTTACGGCCGCCGCGTCGCTCGCTGAGGAGCTCGCGCAGCGAGCGTCTCGAAGGGACCCTCACCTCACAAGCGCCACCGCCACTGCAGTACCCAAACTGCCGCTCGACCTCCGCGGGGCGCGAGGGAGCGCCCCCGCCTTTCCTCGACGGTGGTCGGGCTGGCGAGCCGCTGCGTCCACGGTTCACGCTCGTCTGCTCGAGTCGAGCAGCCGAACGAGTTCCTTGAGCGTGAGGTCCGCTTGAGGTGTCGCAGCGAGTAGTCGAGGACCACCGTGCGGTGCTCGACCTCCAGCGGCAGGGCGATGTCCGCGTGCCTGAGGATCTGCTCCGAGATCTGACGCGCGGAGGGCTCGAGACCTCGAAAACACCCGGCCGAAACTCGTCGAGCCCGTGCTGGAGGGCTGATGCGCGCACGGGACCGGCAGATGTTGCTGGTGCACACGGTCATGGCGCGCACGGTCATGAGCTCTCTCCTGCCGGGCGACAACGTCCGACCATCGCGGGGGTCCCATGGGTGCGATCTCCGCCGCCGTATGCTGATTCCGCCTCAACGCACCCGGATCTTCGGAGCCCTTCCCCATGCCGCGTCACCGTATCGCTGCCCTCCGAGGACTTCCGCGAAGGCGTCGGAGTACCTGGCTCCCGATCGCGATCGTCCTTCTGCTCGCGCTCGTCGCCGCGGTCGCCTTGACCATCGACCGGACCGACTAGCGGACCGGCCCGGAGCCCACGAACGAGTGGCGAACACCACTGGACAGCGAGGCCCGGACCAAGACGAGCGCGGCGCTCGTCGTCGACGGTCGACCCAAGCTCGCGGCCGTCGTCTCGGGAGTGCCCGCCGAGCTCCAGGTGCTCGACATCGAGACGGGAGAGGTGGACAGCGCGGTCGGCCTGCCGGGCATGGTGAGCGGCGAAGCCATCGCCGTGGGCGGAGACGGCCACATCTACGTCGGAGGGGAATCCGGGCACGTCTTCCGGTACTCGCCCGGGTCGGCCGCCGCGGATGATCTGGGCGCGGCCACTCCAGGCACGACCAACATCTTCGACATGTCCGTCGCACCGGACGGCTCGGTCTGGGGTGGCAGCTACCCGACGGGGGAGCTGTGGCACCTCGACCCGGCCTCGGGGAGGATCGACAACCTCGGGCAGGTCCGACCGGGAGCGACCTACGCCCGCAGCGTGACGGTCGACGGCCGCTACGCATACGTGGCGGTGGGTGCGACCCGCCCCGAGATCATCCGGGTCGACGTCCGTGACCCGGCCAGCAAGACACGGATCGCCCTGCCCGAGCCCTTGACCGCCGGGATCATCAGCGAGGTGCGGGTCCTGGGCAACTTCCTCGCCGTGCGGCTCCCGTCGGGCTCGACCGCGAACGGGACGACGCACCCCGCGCAGCGACGCCTGTACGACCTGCGTCGCGGGTCGTGGGACGTCCCGGCGAATGTCACTGGGCAATCCCCCTCCCCCGTCGACAGTCGCGGCGAGTTTCACTACGTCGCCGACGGCCAGCTGTGGGGGGTCAGCGCCACGACGGGCACGAAGCGCGCGATGGCCTCCGTCGGAGCAGCCGTCGGCCGGGATCGTCACATCGTCCACGGGGCTTCGGCGACGACACGGCTGACTGGATGCTCACCTTCGTCCCGCAGTCCCAGGAGATCAAGGCGGTCGACCTCACGACCTTCGACCAGCGCACTCTCCCCGCTCGGCTGCAGCCTGTGCCGATGGCCATCAAGTCACTCTCGGCCGGGGACGACGGGCGCGTCTTCGTCGGCGGGTTCGGCGGTGCGAGCCTGGCCATCGTCAATCTTCGTACCGGCGCGACGACCCACTTGCCGCGTCGGCCGACGCCCCCCGGTCCGGGGACCATCGGGGAGATCGAGGGAACGATCGCGCACGGCCGCTACCAGTACCTTGGCACTACACCGGCGGCAAGATCTTCCGGAACGACCGCTCGCGGCCGTGGGTCGACGGGACGAATGCCCAGCTCATCGCGAGCCTCGGTCCTCCCACGGCCAGGACCGACCCGTGGCATGGGCCACGGCTGGACCACGGACCCTCTTCGGCACGATCCCCACGTACGGCGAGGTCGGAGGTGGTCTCGGGGTCATCCACTCCGACCAGGCCGACCCCACCTTCGTGCGCAACGTCGTCCCCGAGCAGTCCGTCGTCGCACTGACCGCCGTCGGCGACGTGGCCTACGGGGGCACCTCGCGTTGGGGAGGACTTGGTGCGCCCCCGTCCTCCGGCGACGCCAAGGTCTTTGCCTATGACACACGGCTGGGTCGCAAGCTGGGGGAGGTCGCACCCGAACCGGGCGCCCAGTCGATCGGCTCGATCGTCGCCGACGACTCGGGTCGGCTCTGGGTCGCCGGCTCAGGCACCCTCTACCAACTGGATCGACGGACGGGGGCAACGCTCCGCAAGGTCACGTGCACCCCCCTTCGCTGGCCGCGCGCCCCACCTACGCCTCCTCGGCACTGGTGGTCCACGAGGGCGCGATCTACTTCCAGTCGGGCGACAAGATCCACGCGGTCGACCCGGATACCCTCGACGTGACGACGGTGGTCTTCTCCGGAGTGACCGCGCCCCGTTTGGCCGTCGTCGACCAACAACTGGTCTACCCGGCCGGCACACGCCTCAAAACCGTCATGCTGTGACCGCCCCTCAGCGACCGTACGCTCCTGCGGGCCGCCGGCGACTCACAACATCTGCCACACTCGCCACAGGGGTATGTGATCCTGCGCAGACGAAGGGAGGGGACGTGGCGTCAGCCATGCCTGCTCGAGTCCGACGTCTGCGGCGCCACCGCCTCGTCGCCGCCGTGGCCGACACCCTCGTCTGGTCGGGAGCCGTCGGCGCAGCGACCGTCCTGCGGTATGACCTGGACCCCGCCCGCATCAGCCTCGACAACCTGGTCCTCGGGGCAGCGATCGCCTCGGCCGTCCACCTCGTGCTCGGGGTCGCCCTCGGCCCCTACCTCGTGCGGCACCAGGCGGGCTCCTTCGAAGAGGTCTACGCCCTGACCAAGCTCGGCCTGCTGGTCGGTGGGCTGCTCTTCGTTGCCAACTTCTTCTACGAACCCCTCCTGCTCCCCAGGTCGGTGCCCCTCACGGCGACGGCCATGGCCCTGATCGGCATGTTCGGCGCCCGGTTCGTCATCCGCGCCATGGATGTCGACACGCCAGACCCCGACGCCCGGAGGGTCGTCGTCTTCGGCGCCGGCGAAGGCGGGCACCAGCTCATCCGCTCGATGCTGCGTGACCCGCAGGAGGGGCTGCTCCCGGTGGCCATCCTCGATGACGACCCGCGCAAGCGGCGCCTGCGCATCGACGGCGTGCGGGTACGAGGGCGACGTGCCGACCTCGAGACGGTCGCGGATCGGGTGGGCGCCACCACCTTGGCGGTGGCGATCCCGAGCGCCGACTCGGACCTGATCCTCGATCTGCAGGACCGAGCGGCACGAGCCGGTCTCGAGCTGCTCGTCCTCCCGTCCACCTCGGAGATCATCGGGCTGCGCGGCGCCCGCAGCCTGCGCAGCATCGACCTGCGCGACCTCCTCGGCCGCCAACCGATCGAGCTGGACTCGGCGGCCATCGCCCGGACGGTCATGGGCCGGCGCGTGCTCGTCACCGGTGCCGGCGGTTCCATCGGCTCCGAGCTCTGCAGGCAGATCTCGCGGTACTCGCCCGCGAGTCTCGTGATGCTCGACCGCGACGAGACGGCGCTGCAGGGGACGCAGATGAGCCTGACCGGCCGGGGCCTCTTCGAGGGTGACGACGTCGTCCTCGCCGACATCCGGGACGTCGACCGGCTGTTCGAGGTCTTCGTCGAGCACGAACCGCAGGTGGTTTTCCACGCCGCGGCGCTGAAGCACCTGTCGATCTTGGAGCGGACCCCGAGCGAGGCGTGGAAGACCAACGTGATCGGCACACTCAACGTCCTGGAGGCAGCCAGGGCCCACGGTGTCGCCACCTTCGTCAACATCTCGACGGACAAAGCTGCCAACCCCCAGAGCATCCTGGGCTACAGCAAGCGGCTGACGGAGCGGCTGACCGCCGGGTTCGCGCGCAACTACGACGGAACTTTCGTCAGTGTCCGTTTCGGCAACGTCCTGGGTTCCCGCGGATCGGTCGTGGGCATCTTTTCCACCCAGATCGACCGCGGTGGACCGGTGACGGTGACCCACCCCGATGTCGAGCGGTACTTCATGCTGGTGGAAGAGGCCTGCCAGCTCGTGCTGCAGGCCGCGGCAGTCGGCCAGCACGGCGATGTGATGGTGCTCGACATGGGCCGTCCGGCCAAGATCGCAGACGTCGCCCGGACCTTGATATCGCTGGCTGGACGCCCCGACACCGACATCGTCTACACGGGGCTGCGCCCGGGCGAGAAGCTCCGGGAGGAGCTGTTCTCCGACGGAGAGACCATCCTGGGCTCCGGGCACCCTCGCGTGGCGCACGTCCCCGTCCACGCCATGACGACCCAGCAGATCGCCGGACTACGTGCCGCGTCCGAGGACGAGGTCATTGCTTGGATGATGCAGGGGCGACCGCGTCAGGTCACCGAGGACGGATTCCGCGCCGTGTGGCCCGGCGCCCCCGCCGACCTCGACACCCGTCGGTGAGGCCGATGAGTCGCACCTTCGTGCGGGTCACGATGACGACGGCGGCGGTCACGTGCGCTGCGGCCCCCGTGGTGCGTTCTGCGCTGAGGGCGGCCGACGTGCTCGACCGCCCCACTCATCGTTCCTCGCACTCGCTGCCCGTGCCCCGCGGCGGAGGGGTCGCCTGCGCCCTCGGGGTCCTTGCCGGCGGAGTGCTCGCACGAAGGGAGGCCGAGGGCCTGACGGGACGCCAGGCCCTCGCGGTGGGAGTGCTCACCACCACGGGCCTGGCCGACGACATCCTCGGCCTACCAGCTGCCACTCGTCTGGCCGTGCAGGTCGCAGCAGGTTGGTGCGCCGGCCGTGGAGGCGCTGACGTGACCGGGGCCATGGCATTCCCCGTGATCGTCAACGTCGTGAACTTCATGGACGGGATCAACGGCATCACCGGCCTCACGGCACTGGCGTGGGGGGTGACCGGTGCCGCCGGCGGCGCCCCGACGGTCGCCGCCCTCGTCGCGGGAGCAGCAGCCGGCTTCCTCCCCTGGAACCTTCCGGGCGGTCAGCTCTTCCTCGGCGACTCCGGCAGCTACCTCTTCGGCTCGCTCATCGGTTCAGGCGTGCTGTCGACCAGCAGTGCACGCGAAGCCCAGCTGCTGCTCGTGCCGCTCCTGCCCTATCTGGCCGATGCCGGTCTGACCCTCCGCCGTCGTCACGTGCGCCTTGAGCCGCTCCTCGTGGCCCATCGCGAGCACGCCTACCAACGTCTCGTCCACGAGGCAGGTCTGAGCCACACGCAGGTGGCTGGGAGCCACGCGGTCCTCGTCGCCGGCCTAGGTCTCGTGGCGCAGCGATGCAGGGCGCCCGTCGCCACGGCTACCGGGGTCGTCGTCGCGCTCGCGTGGGCCTGCGCGCCCGCGATCGTCCGGCGGATCAGACGAGATCCGCGCCGCTCACGGAAGCAGCTCGCGCACTGACGAGTTGCCGGGCCCCGTCTCGGTCTGCGTGCCGGTCTCGCTCGAGGTCGACGACGGCGGCGACGGCTCGGTGGAGCTGGTCGTCGGTGACTCGGTGGGAGAGCCGGTCGGCGACGGTGGGATGTAGGTCGGCGAGACGTAGGTCGGCGGGACATAGGTCGGTGGGATGTAGTTCGACGTGGGGGGAGCCCCCGGTGCCTCCGTCGAGGTCACCGGACTCGTCGTGGTGGGCTCGGGTTCCACGGTCTCCGGGGCGGTCGTAGACGGGCTATCGGTCGGGGCGGCCGTGGTGCTCGTGGCGCTGGAGCTGTCCGCCGAGTCGGCCCTGAGCAGGGCGTCCACGACCGTCGTTGCCCACAGACTCGCTCCCGCCTCGGACAGGCCCGTCGGCAACCAGTCAGCCCGCAGCTCGGTCCCCGAGGCATCACGGAAGGCCGCGTCGACGTCGATGACGGGCACATCTGCGCTCTTGGCCCAGGACCGCTGCTCACTGCGAACCGAGCCACCTGTCCCGTCCACGCGACGGGGAGGGACCACCAGGGCCAGGACGGCGTCCGGCGCCTGCTTCCGTGCGGCGGCTCGCAGGGCCTTCAGCCCCGGCCTGACATCCGCCTCGTCCTGCGGGGAGAAGCTGATGAGGACGACATCTGCGTCCTTCGGGATGAGGAACTGCGCTCGGTTGGCCGCGTAGGTGAGGCTGGCGGCAGCGACCGACCCGTTGCGCAGGGTGAGCTTCTTGCCGGTGCCCGAGGTGGTCTCGTCCAGGTAGCGCGTGGGGTCCGCGGGGTCCAGCTCGGAGTAGCGGACGGTGCGTTCGCGCTCTCCGGCGACATCGGCCATCTCCCGCACCCATCCCCCTTCCCCAACCCCGGGCTGCGCTCCCAGGACGACCACGACCGGGTTGGAGCGATGCCGCACGACGCTAGCGGGGCTCGGACTCTTGGTCGTCGTGGAGGAGGACGACTTCTCCGAGGTGGTCGAGGACTCGGAGGGGGTGCTGGACGACGAGGACAACGAGGGCGGACCCTCGACCCCCACGACCACGGCGAGCACGATGGCGAGGTTGAGGACCACGACCGCCACTCCTACGAGTACCCCGGACAGGCGTGCGCGTCTCACGATCGCCAGTATCACCCATGCCCTTGTCCCTTGGGCAATCGCGGCGTGCTGACCTGCACCCCGCGCTGGGCTCTCGAGTGGCAGACGACTGGTGCATCACCGACACTGGGGCTGCCCTCTCCCGTCCACGGAGGGCCACCGTCTCCTTCCATCGATGCAGACCGCATGAAGCGACTTCTGCATGCGCTCGCCCTCAGCGTCATGACGGGTGCTCTCGTGCTCCGTCGCAGTGCCGAGCGCGAGCGTCCTTGTACCGATCACTGCGGGTCCTGAGGCTTGGGGTCAGTTCGAGTCCACGGGGCTGACCCCGCAAGGGTGGTGGACGAGTGCCCCCTCACCGAACCGCGTGGTGGTCTCCAGCAGCCGAGCGATCTCCGGATCCCGTTTGCTCATGGTCGACGACACGTCCACCACTGCGGCCGCTTCCGCCACCCGACCGCGCTTCGAGGCCCACCCCCGTCGGACCTACTACGTCGCTGCCACGCCTACCAGACCGGCGGAAGCCAGCTGATGCGTATCAGCTGGTATGACGCGAACTCCAGGCTCATCGACCGCAGCCAGCGCGCCACCTCCAGGGCAACCATGGTGTGGCAGAGGGTCTCGATCGACGCCGTTGCCCCGGAAGGTGCTCGCTACGGCGAGCTGCAGATTACCTCGAGTGCGGCCGGTCGCGGCACTGTCTGGTGGGACGCGGTGACCCTGCTGACGCCCTTCGTCACGAACAGCGGGGCCCAGGCGACGCCGACGTCCTATGAACCCGTCCCCGGGTGGACCGTGACGACCAGTGGCGGAGCCAAGGCGAGCCGTTCCACCACTCAGGCCCCACTTGGCAGATGGTCCCCGGAGCTCGACGACGCCACCACGACCGGCGCGGCACGGGCCACGAGCGACCTGGTCCCGGTCCAGCCGTCGGTCACCCACACGGTGCGCGCTTGGGTCTTCCCCGTACGTGGCACCTCGTCGCTCGCGGTGGCGTGGCACGACGCGGACAAGCGACCCCTGACCTCCGAGACGGTGTCCGGCAGCAAGCCCTCCGGCCGGTGGGGCCTGATCGCGACGAAGCCCGTCGCACCGACGAGCGCCCACTACGTCACGGTGCGACCGCAGACCTCGGTCGCCGGCACGGCGCACTCCTACTGGGACGCCTTCAGCGTGCTTCCCACGCCGGGCGCGCCCATCCCGACATTCACCACCACCACCAGCCTCGGCACGCCTGTGGACGGTGAGGCGCAGACCAAGACGAGTGACATCGTGGTGGTCGGCGGGCGACCGAAACTGGTGACGATCGTCTCGGGCACCCCGGCGCAGCTGCAGCTCCTCGACATCCAGACCAACCGCGTCGAGACGACGATCGACCTGCCCGGCATGAGCGCTGGCCAGGCGATCACCGCCGGCCAGGACGCCAAGATCTATCTCGGCGGCAACAGCGGCGCGCTCTATCGGTTCACCCCCCGGAGCAAGCGCGCGGTTCGGCGGCCCGAGCCTGTCCATCGTCGACCCGGCTGATGGATTTAAGACCCAGTACCCGAAGACGTCCTCCCTCTCCGGCAGTGCGGTCATCAGGAAGGTCGAGGGCTCCGTGGGCAGCGGTCACCACCAGCACCTCGGCACCTACACCGACGGTCGGATCTTCCGGCACGACACGACGCAGCCGTGGTCGGACGGCAAGAACCCGGCCCTCCTGACGACCCTCGGACCGACCCACACGCAGGACGGCCCGCTCGCGTGGGCGACGTCGGGTGGCCGGACCTACTTCGGGACGGTGCCGAAGTACGGCGTGCGCGGCGACGGGCTCAGCATCATCGACAGCGCCACCGCGACCCCCGGTTCATCCGCAACACCGTCCCGAGCCAGTCGATCGTGAGCGTGGCTGCCGCCGCCGACGTGGTGTACGACGGCACCTCTCGCTGGGGCGGCCCCGGGGCCCGGCCGTCGGACGACGGCGCCAAGGTCTTCGCCTATGACGCCTCGACGGGCCAGAAGCTCTGGGAGGTCCAGCTGCGCGCGAATGTCCAGTCCTTCGGACCGATCATGGTCGGGCTGGACGCCACCATCTGGACGGCCGACTCGGGGGCCCTCTTCGAGCTGGTCCCCGAGGACGGGCGCGACGTTGCGGACGCTCGTGGTCACCCCCAGCCCCCAACCCGTACAGCACGCGTACCAGAACTCCGACCTCGCCAGCCACGGCGGGTACATCTACCTGCAGGCCCTCGACAAGGTGTACGCGATCGACCCGGTCACCCTGCGCGTCGCGGCGCCGGTGTCGAGAGGGGTGACGACCCGACGGATCGCGATCCTGGACGACCAGCTTCTCCACCCCGTCGGCCCCACCCTGATGCGGACGGCGATCCGCTGACTCGGTGACTGACGCCGCGAGATATGTTGTGGGCAGCGATCGAAGGGGGAACTCCGTGCCGATGTCCGCGGCCCGTACGGCTCTGTGGCACCTGCGCAAGGGCGGCGTCCGCCAGCTGCGGACCTGGCGGCGACGCCAGCGCGTCGGTGGCGGCGTCCCGACCGTGACGGGCACCGACTTCCCGGAGTGGCCGATGCAAGACCGGCCTCCGCGACGACCCGACCTGCGGGTCGCGGTGGTCCTCGACGACTTCAGCCGGCTGGCTCTGGCCCCCGAGTGGCACCAGATCGAGGTGACACCTTCCCGGTGGCGCAGTCAGGTGGCCGAGGGCCTCGACCTGTTCTTCGTCGAGTCGGCCTGGCATGGAAACGGCGGCACCTGGCGGTACCAGCTCACCGGGTCCAAGGCCCCCTCCCCCGAGCTCGTCGCCCTCGTCGAGCACTGCCGCTCGGCGGGTGTACCGACCGTCTTCTGGTGCAAGGAGGACCCGGTCCACTTCCACGACTTCGTCGACACCGCATCCCTCTTCGACCATGTCCTCACCACCGACGTCGAGATGCTGCCGCGCTACCGGGAGCGGCTCGGCCACGACCGGGTGGGCGTCATGCCCTTCGCGGCCCAGGAGCGCATCCACAACCCCATCCGCCCGGCCGGTGGCCATGCAAGCCGTGACATCGCCTTCGCCGGCATGTACTTCGCCCACAAGTTCCCCGAGCGCCGCGCACAGATGGACCTGCTCCTGGGGGCGGCCTCAAGGGTCTCGCCCCGGATGGAGCACGGGCTCGAGATCTTCTCGCGCTTCCACGGGAAGGAGTCGGAGTACCAGTTCCCTCCCCTGCTGGACGAGCACGTCGTCGGGTCGCTGAGCTACCTGCAGACACTGACCGCCTACCGGGTCTTCAAGGTCTTCCTCAACGTCAACTCGGTCGTCGGCAGCCCGAGCATGTGTGCCCGGCGGGTCTTCGAGATCTCGGCGTGCGGCACGCCGGTCGTCTCCACACCTAGCCCCGCGCTCGATGCCGTCTTCCCCGAGGACGAGGTGATCCGGGTCGACGAGCCGCAGGAGGCGGAGTGGATGCTCCGGGCTCTCGTGCGCAGCCCTCTACTGCGGGACCGCACCACCCACCTCGCCCAGCGCCGGATCTGGCGCGAGCACACCTATGCAGCGCGGGTCGACGAAGTCCTGAATCGGGTGGGGCTGGACGAGCACGTCCGGCAGGCGCGGACCGTGACGGCGCTCGTCTCGACGAACCGCCCGCACCAGCTCGAGCACGTCATCGCCCAGGTGGCCCGTCAGCGTGAGGTGCCGGTGCAGCTGGCGCTGCTCATGCACGGCTTTGACCATGAGGCGCGGGCGCGGGCGCTAGCCGCCGAGCACGGCATCGAAGACCTCGTCGTCTTTCGCGAGGACCAGGATGTATCTCTCGGATCGTGCCTGAACCGCCTCGTCGACGCCGCGGACGGCGAAGTGGTGGCCAAGATGGACGATGACGACGAGTACGGGCAGCACTACCTCTTCGACAGTCTCGCGGCGCTTGAGTACTCCGGCGCCGATGTGGTCGGTAAGCACGCCCATCACATGTACCTGGAGAGCCAGGGTGCGCTGATCGTGCGCTTCCCCGAGTGGGAGCACCGCTTCAGCCACTTCGTCGCTGGACCCACGATGGTCATGTCGCGCTCGGTCGCGCTCGAGCAACGCTTCCCGGACGCCTTCATCGGGGAGGACAGCGAGCTGCTGCGTCGAGTCTCAGCCGACGGAGGCCGAATTTACTCTGCGGACCGGTTCGGCTTCGTCCAGGTGAGGAGCGGTGCTGAACGTCACACGTGGGGGGCGACCGACGCGGAGATGGTCGCGAACGCCGACATGCTTGCGGCCGGAGTCGGCCTGGATGCGGCCGTGGACGCTCTTGCCGGGGGAGGATGGGGTTCTCCAGCCGTCGAGCCGAATCAACACCCGCAGACGTTGTTGCACCGAAAGGCGATCTGATGGCAGCCTCACCGCTCCCAGCGCACTTCCCTCTCACCCTCGTGTCCGTCGACGGCGCGGATTACCGGATCTGCCTTCCGCACGCGGGATCGGACTACATCCAGCGACAGATCAGCACGACCGGCGAGCCCTACGAGCACGAGATGCTCCAGGCGATGGCTGCGACGCTGGAAAGCGACGACCTCGTCCTCGACATCGGCGCGAACGTCGGGAACCACACCCTGTACCTCGCTGGTGTCGTGGGCGTGAACGTGGTCGCCTACGAGCCCGACGCGCGGCTCACCACCGCCATAGAGGAGTCGGTATCCGTCAACCAGCTCGGGGAGCGGATCCGCGTCCGACGGGCAGCGGTCTCCGACGAACCCGGTGAGGGAGTGCTCGTGGACGATGCGATAGGCAACCTCGGCGGCCAGCACCTCTCCACCGAGCCCGGCGCGGAGGGCTCGACAGTGCCGGTGATCCGGCTCGACGACGAGATGCCCCAACGACGGATTCGGGCCCTCAAGATCGATGTGGAGGGGCACGAGCGGCTGGTCCTCGAAGGGGCCGCGGAACTCCTCAAGCGCGACCATCCGGACGTCTGGATCGAGTGCCTGGACATCCAGTGCTACCGGGACGTGGTCGAGTTCCTGCAGCCTCGGGGCTATCGCTTCGACTCGGTCTACAACGCCTCCCCAACACACCGGTTCGTCCACGGGGACAGGACGACCACCCAGGCCATGAGCACCCCGATCACCGCACTCATGGAGAGGTTCTACTCGGACCATGCTGCTTATCTCTCCACCCGCGATTCCCTCGAGGAGGCGAACCGCAAGTATCGGCTCGTCACGCAGCAGTTGGCGGACCTCAAGGCGAAGAGCGCTGAAGGGAACGCACGGCTGGCCGATCGTGTCAACGAGCTCACGTCGGCCGCAGACGCCCAGAATCCCGATGCCTGGCAACGCGTCACCGCAGCGGAGGAGGGAGCGGAGCGCGCGGAGCAGCAGCGACAGGGAGCCGTCGATCGTGCCCGGCGGCTCGAGGCCGAGCTCGCTGAGCTCACGAGCAAGCACACGACACTGGCGGTGGACTACGACGAGCGGGTGACAACCCTCCTGGAGGCCGGGCAGCAGTTGCGTCGACAGCTGTCGGACGCGCGCGAGACGCACTCCCGGGAGGTCGCGGAGTTCCGTCAGCGACTGAGGGAGATCGAGGCGGCTGTCGCGGACGAACGCCGCGGGTGGGAGGAAGAGCGGGAGACGGGTGCAGAAGAGCTCGGCGTGCTCCAGCGAGAGCGGGACGAGGCGACAGCGGATCTGGACGACGCCAACCACCAAATCGAGGCCCTAACCGGCGAACGGGACCACGCCCACCACACCCTCGCCGAGCGCGACACCGAGTTGACCGACCTGCGCCCCCAGCTCGAGGACCTCACCACCAGCCGCGACCAAGCCCAGGCGGCCCTGGACGACGCCAGCCACCAGATCGAGGCCCTAACCGGCGAACGGGACCACGCCCACCACACCCTCGCCGAGCGCGACACCGAGTTGACCGACCTGCGCCCCCAGCTCGAGGACCTCACCACCAGCCGCGACCAAGCCCAGGCGGCCCTGGACGACGCCAGCCACCAGATCGAGGCCCTAACCGGCGAACGGGACCACGCCCACCACACCCTCGCCGAGCGCGACACCGAGTTGACCGACCTGCGCCCCCAGCTCGAGGACCTCACCACCAGCCGCGACCAAGCCCAGGCGGCCCTGGACGACGCCCGCCACCAGATCGAGGCCCTAACCGGCGAACGGGACCACGCCCACCACACCCTCGCAGAGCGCGACACCGAGCTGACCGACCTGCGTCATAGGCAGGCGCGGTACCGGGAGGACTTCGACGTCCTGCGGAGGTACGTCGCCACATCGAGTGAGGAGCTGGAGACCCTCCGCGCTGAAGCCGCCGAGCTGAGAATGTCCCTCGCGGAGCAGACCGACCGGTCTGGAGAGCTGCTAGGCGAGCTCGACCAAGAACGCGGCCGGATCGCGCAATTGGTCGCCGAAGGTGCTGAGCGTAACCAGCACGTCCAGCACCTCGCACGGAACAACCGCCATCGCCGCCAGCGCATCGTCGATCTCGAAGGGATCATCGAAGCCCGTCAGCTCGAGATCGACCGGATCGTCGAAGTCCGGCAGCTTGAGGCGGCTGAGCTTCGAGTCCGCCTCGAGAAGGGGGCTCGACGGCGCCAGCTGCTCGAGAGCGAGCTGGAGCAAGAGCGCGCCGAGTCCGACCGACGGTGGAGGACGGCTCGGGATCTCCGGGGGAGCCAGACCTATCGCGCCGGGCGGGCGTTGAGCGACGCACGCACATGGAAGGGCTTCTGGCTGCTCATCCCGCGTCTGTACGCCATCTACACGGGAGCACAGAAGGAGATTTATCGATGACCGCGCCAGGCATGGCCCCGACGCCCGTCGTCCCCGCCGACGTTGAGAACCGCCGGCGGCGCATAAACCCGGTCCCCGTCCGCCGTCGGGCCGGGCGGGCCGGAGATCTTGTCGTGGCCTGCATCCTGGACGAGTTCTCGTACAACTCCTTCGCCGGAGAGGCTGACCTGGCACCGCTGACGATGGAGAACTGGCTCGTCGAGATCTCCGCCGCTCAGCCGGACCTGCTGCTCGTGGAGTCCGCATGGCGGGGGCACAAGCAGACTTGGTGGAACACCGTCCACCGTCACGGTGCCGAGCTGACCGGAATCGTCCAGTGGTGCCGGAGCCGTGGCATCCCTACGGCGTTCTGGAACAAAGAAGATCCCGTCCACTTCAACACTTTCCTGACAACAGCGAGTATGTTTGACGCCGTTTTCACCACGGACCTTGACTGTGTACCGAGGTACAAGCAGCATCTTGGGCACACGAATGTGCACTTCCTGCCCTTCGCGGCCCAGCCCGCTGAGTCCAACCCGATCGAGGAATTCGAGCGCATTGACGGATGCGCATTTGCGGGGGCTTACTACGAGCGCTACCCCGAGCGTCTGGCGGACCTAGCGGAGCTCTCAGCCGAACTGTCCACGGGAAGCCGGCGGTTCGACATCTACGACCGGAACCTGGGTAAGCACACGCCGGGGTACCAGTTTCCTGACGAGTACCAGTCCATGATCGTTGGAGGCGCCCTGACGCCTGACATGCTCGCCATTCCTTACAAGGGGTATACCACCAACCTGAACCTCAACTCCGTCAAGCAGTCCCAGTCGATGTTCGCTCGGCGCGTTTTCGAGGTCATGGCCTCGAACACCCTGGTCGTGAGCAACTTCTCCCGAGGCCTCCGCGCCATGTTCGGCCAGCTATCGATCAGCACCGATTCCGGCGTCGAGATGCGACGTCGACTCGATGCGCTCGAGACCCAGCCGAACGGGAACGAGCGGCTTCGGGCCATGGCTCTGAGAAAGGTCCTCCGCGAGCACACCTATGCGGAACGTCTTGCGTTCATCGCTGCGCACAGCGGGGCAACCTTGAGGTCGGAGACGATCGAACGGCCCCTCCTCGTGCTGGAGCCGTCGAACGAGTTCGAGGAGCGCACTGTCCTGGAGGCTCTGACCGCCCAGAGTCACACCGACTGGCGGCTCCTCGTACTCGCCGGATCGACGGCTCTTGACGACCCTCGCGTCACCTACGGCGACCGAGCGAGCATCGCCGCCACAGGGCTGGTGGAGGGATGCACCCATCTGGGATGGCTCGACAAGGACGCGTGGTACGGCCCCCACTACCTCGAGGATCTGATTCTGGGGCTGCGTTTCGCGGATGTAGCGGCCTGCGGTCATGTGGAGCGCTTCATCTTCGACGGCGGGAGCACGGCACGACGGGACGACGCGGGAACGCAGTGGTCGATGCAACCGAACCTGTTGCTGGCACGCTCGCTGATGCTGGTCGATGACTGGGATTCATTGCCATGGGACCTGGATCTTGAGGACGCGTCCGAGCTCAGCCACGGCCCGGGTCTGGCCGTCGGACCGGTCGAGTTCGTCGCAGGGGGTGCCACCGCATCGGCAGCTGCGCTGTCGCCCGCGTCAACCTTGGACGTCGACACAGGTCTCTCGCTGACAGATTTGAGGAACTTCGCCGCCTCCCTCCATCTGGATGATTCAGCGGAGGAGCTCCTCCCACGGCTGCGCCTCGCCGAGATCCTGGCCGACCTGCCCCCCCACCCCGAGCTCACCATGTCCGAGACCCTCACTCAGGCTCTTGAACTCACGTCCACGCTTCCGGCGGGCCAGCATGTCTACTGGAACTGCAGCGGCACTGTTCCAAGGCCCGATGTCCTGCACGATGAGATGACGGTCTACCTCGACATCCCGGTCGGTCTCGACGCCATGCTCGTCGTGTACTTCCTCGACGACGAGGACCGACGTATCGGTCACGCCCTGGTCGGCCACCGACGGAACATCACTTTCACGGTGCCGGACAATTGCACGCGCGTCAGATGGGGCTTGCGTGTCAGCGGACCGGGTACGACCCAACTCGATGTGCTGTATCTAGCGGAGTTCCTGCCACCCCCGTTGCCTCTGCTGCCAACGGCGGACCACCTCGTCATCTCGAACATATACCCCTCATACGACAACCTGTATCGCAACGCCTTCGTCCACACCCGGCTGCGGCGCTACCACCAGGCAGACTTGCACACCGAGGTCGTCCTGCTCGCGCCGAGTCCCGCACCGGCCTTCCGTGAGTTTGAGAATGTGGACGTCGCAACGATCTCTCCCGAGGTACTGAGCACGACATTGGCGGAGCAGCCTGAGCGGACATTGGTCGTCCACACCCTCTCCCCTGGACTCTGGAAGGTCCTGAAAACTGCCGAACATCGCGGACGGGTCGTGGTGTGGGTCCATGGGTTCGAGATCCAGCCATGGTGGCGTCGACGTTTCAACTACGCTACAGAAGCCGAACTGGCCGAAGCGCAGCAGGTCTCTGATGAGCGGATGACCTTCTGGCGTGGAGTTTTCCACGACCTACCCGAGAACATCCACTTCGTCTTTGTGTCGCGCACCTTCGCCGAGAGCGTTTTCGAGGACATCGGCAAGAGGCTCCCCGAGGCTCAGTACTCGATCATCCACAACCCCATCGACACCGAGCTCTTCGCCTACAGGGAGAAGGAGCCCGAGCTCCGGAAACGGATCCTGTCTATCCGCCCGTACCACACTCGCGTTTACGCCAACGACCTCGCAGTTCAGGCAGTCCTTGACCTTGAACATCGAGAGGGCTTCGACGATCTGCATTTCACCTTCTATGGCGACGGACCCCTTTTCCAGGAGACCGTCGAGCCGCTACGAAGGCTCAACAACGTTGAGATCCATCAGGGCTTTTTGACTCACGAGCAGATTGCTGCAGTTCACCGGGAGCACGGAGTCCTGCTAGTCCCGACTCGTAGCGACACTCAAGGTGTCTCCCGGGACGAGGCAATGAGTTCGGGCCTAGTGCCTGTCACTTCAGCGGTCGCTGCTGTACCGGAGTTTGTGGACGACACTTGCGCCATACTTGCCCAAGCGGAGGACCACCAGGGACTAGCGGAGGGGATTTGGAGCCTGGCGTTCGATAGCAACCTGTTCAAGTCACTCTCAACTGCCGCTTCCTCGCGCGTTCGCGGCCAATGTGGGGCACACTTCATCGTCCCCCAAGAAGTCAGCGTCATTAATCAAACCATCGGAAACGAGTGCCGCCGCTTATGAAAATTTCCATCATCGGAAGCTGCGTAACACGCGACGCCTTCGAGATCGGCCCGCCGATTGTGCCAACCCACTACGTGGCGCGGTCTTCCCTCGGGAGCATGTATGGCGACACGCCGGCTTTTGAGTTCCCCACCGATCTCGTCACGTCGCCATTTCAGCGAAGAATGCTCGAATGGGACATTCAGAAAACCTCCCGCCTCATCCCTCTTAACGATGACACAGATGCGCTCATCTACGATCCTATCGACGAGAGGTTCTCCCTGGCACTTTGGCCTGACGGTGGAGTCTGCACAATCTCTAACGAGTTTCGAGCAATGAATGTTGCACTGCCCGAAGGGGTGAAAATCGTCCCATCGATGACCGACGACCACTACCAAATGTGGGAGCGCGGCTGGACCCAGATGGTGACCGAACTAACGAGGGCAAACATTCTCGATCGGCTGATTGTTCACAGGGCCATATGGGCCACCGGCTTTGACGATGCTGCCGGAGAGAGCCCCGTTTACCCGAGGCCCGTCATCGACAGGGCCAATCAATACCTCGGTCGACTGTCTTCCCGCATGGATAGAGACATCCCCCAGAGTCATCGAATTCAGGTCGAACCGTCATTGGTTCGTGCCACTCGTGATCATAAGTGGGGCCCGTCTCCCTTCCATTACACGTCTGCTTATTACGCCGACTTCCGAGAGAAGCTTTCCCAGATAGTCAGTTCGTGAGGCCTTCGCGGAAAGCTGTGGGGAACAGCGTGATTACACGATCCATGTCCGAGACCTCGGGATTTCTACCCATGTTCGTCGTGATAATCGCGTCCTTCCGATCGGGCAGCGCTTCATAGACCGTGTCTTGTTCCGCATGCCGTGTCCAAATATATCCAAAGTCACGCGAGTCAAGGATTACCGGCGCGAATTCATCCACCCGATGATGCGAGGCGTAGCGAGGCGGCACCGTCCACCTTCCATTCGATTCAATCCGCGAAATTCCAAGCAGACCGATAGCGATATTAGGAACAGTAACTTCACGGAAATTTGAGAACTGTCCATCCCGGTAGAGAGCAGTGACGCCCTTGCTCATTGAGATGTACATGCCGACGGTAGCATCAGACATTGAGCCAGCGCAGCGATCGAAGAAGTTCACGGGCAGGAGATCGTCATCGTCCAGCCGGAAACTTCCGTATATCTGTGGCCCGCCCCCCGTACTGGCCACAAGTTCGCTCGCCACTCGATCCAGATTATGCTGCCCCACGCCGTCTACATACTCGTCCAGAAGTAGCCATGGATACATTCGCGCGGCGTCGTGGAGTATGTCCGTCCACGGCGTGGGCATCTCCTTAGAGTAGGAAACCATGTGGCGGAACTGGTGTTCTTTAGCGGAAGCGTCAAGCTGAGGCAAGGAGCGGTTCACGAATATATCGATCCTCGGCTCCATCCGTTCGGGGGAATATAGACGTGTGAGATATGCGTCCCGATCTGATGCGTTCTTGCTTGCGTGCCAGGCGGAGGAACCTGGCAGAAAGAGCGAAAATCGGGTGTATCCAACGAAATGCATCTTCGTCCTATCCTGCTCACTTGCCCGGGGTGGGCGACTACCGCTGCCGACGCTTCAAGCCGGGCCGCTGTCGTCCGCGACTGCGATTCACCCTAACGGCTTGGCCTGTCCGGCTGGTCACCCCTCCGTCAGTGAGCGCCAGCGTGAAGCCCTCCGGGACCGTGTCTCGATCGTCGTTCCCAGTGGTTTGGTGTGCGCCGTCACACCACTCCAGTAGCTGAATTGGGCATAGTTGGTACTCCCCCGAGGTTAATACGACTGGCCGCCACCTATGCAGCCCCATCAAATCCCGACCGTAGCCCTCGCCCTGGAGGCCCCTCGATGCGCACATCCCGAACGCTGCACTGCCTGCTCGCAGCTCTGATGGTCGTGACCCTTGGGGTCTTCGCGGCCTCGGCGCAGGCTGCCCCGCCACTGGTCTCCGGCACCGAGACCGATCTTGGTGTCGCAATGCCGGGGAAGGACGGCGCGGTCCGCTCTGAGGATGCCGCGCTCGGCGCCCTCGGAGATGGCCGGTACCTCGCCGTCTACGCCGCGGCTGGAACGGCGGAGATCTCCCCGCGGCTCTTCGCGATGGACATGGCCGGCAAGAAGGTCGCGGAGATCGACCTACCCGCCGGTATGAACGTCCTGGCACTGACGTACAACCCCGCCTCCAAGAGCTTCTACGTCTCATCCGACGACAACTCGTACGGCTACGTCTACGAGTGGACCGGTGGCACGACGGTCACCCAGCGGGTGCGCATCGCAGGTCACAAGATCCAGACCCTGGCGGTGGCCCCCGACGGCGCTGTCTACATCGGCACGTTCGCTCCGAGCAACGGCCGGCTCTACCGGTGGGACGGAGCCCTGCGCGATCTGGGTCAGCCGGTGGCGGGACAGTCTTACGTCCGCGAGCTCGCCGTCACGAGCACCCACGTCTACGCGACCAACTACGCCTCCGCCCCGACTCGTCTGACCCGCATGGACCTGAACGGTGGTACTCGCACCAACCTGACTCTCCCCAGCGCCATCAGCTCCGAGAAGTCGATCGAGCACCTTCGCGTCGCAGGGGCCTACCTCCTCGGACGGACCGCAGACTCGGGCCGCCTCTTCGCGCTGAACATGTCCACCCTGCGCACGGTCAGCTTCAACGACCAGGTCGGCCGCGACTGGCGGACAGGAGAGACCGCAAACCCGGTGCCGTACCTGTCCAACGTGTCCCCGTACGCGGTGTCACCGCTCTTCGAGGGTAAGTACGTCTACCTCCAGCGGTCGGGCGCCGGACTGATGCGCGTCGACATCAGCGACGGCTTCAAGACCATCCGGCTCGACAAGTACTTCCCCGGAGAGAACCCGAACATCTGGAACGGTGCCACAGTCTCTGGCCCGACGGCTTTCGCGTGGCGCAGCGGAGCACTCGGTCGTGGGCTGTCCGTCGTCGCCACGACGATCGACGGCAAGCTCGTCGTGAACAGCCCCGCCCAGGCGGTCGGCGGCCCGGCTACCGCGTCGCTGAGCGCGACAGGGACCCCGTCCCAGATCTGGAGCATGGGGACAGACAGCGCCGGCCGTGTCTACGCGGGCGGGTACAACCTCCCGACGGGTGTCGCGAAGTACGCAGCCGGGAGCACGACGGTCCTGGACGGACCTCAGGTCGAAGGCTTCGGCGCGCACGGTGACGGTGTCTACATGGGCGGGTACAACGGCGCGGCCACCAACAGTGCCCCCATCCTGCTGTACGACGGCACCAACCCACCCGAGACTGTCGCCTACCTGAACCACAACCAGGAGAGGCCGGTCGCCTTCCAGTCGATGAGCACTAGTCTCGTCGCGATCGGATCGATCCCGGTCAAGAACACGTTCGGCGGTGCGCTCACCCTCTTCAACCCCGGCACAAACTCCGTCGTCGTCAAGAACAACCTCATCCCGAACCAGAGCATCATCTCGCTGAGCAAGCACAACGGTCTGATCGTCGGCGGATCCTCCAACACCGGCGGTACCGGCGTCACGCCCAGCGGCTCGACGATGGCGCAGATCTTCACCTATGACCCCTCCTCGGGCGCGCTCAAGACTCTGGAGGCCCCCGGTCCGTCCAGCAGCACATGGCGCTGGGTCGCCGCGATCACCCCCGACCCCGCGCAGGCCGGCCACTTCTGGGCGATCTCGACGGGCCAGCTCATCCAGTTCAAGATCAACGCCGACGGCACGCCGGCAGTCACGAAGAACCTCGGTGCGTACGACGCCAAGACCTCGTCGCCCTCCGGCCGAGAGCTCGGCATCGTCTTCAACGGCTCGACGATGTTTGTGACGATGGACGAGTCGATCTACGCGGTCAACCCCGAGACCGGGGAACGCCAGCTCGTGGCAGGCCCGACGCAGTCGGGCAAGGTCACCCAGCTCGTCAGCCCCGATAACGGCCAGACGCTCTTTTTCGCACGTGGGGTGCGCTGGTTCAAGTACACGGTGGCGTCCACGTCGATCCCGGCGGACCCGTGCACCTTCCCCGCGCCGACGGTGACCTCCCACCAGGAGGACACCTACTCCGCCCCGAACCAGAATGCGGTCTTCGAGGGGACAGCCGAGCCCGGCACCAAGATCAAGCTGGTTTCTGGAAGCCGAACGAGGCTCGCGGACGTCAGCGCCAGTGGCAAGTGGTCCATGTACCCGCTCTGGATGGGATGGTGGTCAGGACCGCTCACCTTCACCGCCAGCAAGACGGGTTGCGACTCGAAGGCCACGACCATCCGGGTCTGGTTCGTCAACAAGCCCACCAGCCACGTGAACGCCATCCTCACCAGCCACGACACGACGACCGTCTACTCCGGAAGCCAGTGGGTCGCCTTCGGCGGCAAGGGCACTCCAGGTGCTCTCGTCGAGATGTGGGTCGGCTCTCAGTACCGCTTCGCCACAGTGCGTGAGTCCGGTCGATGGAGCATGAGGTCGGTCTTCGTGGGGACCAACCCCATCACCATCAAGTTCAAGTCACACGCTCCGGGGACGACCACCCCGGTCAGGGACTCCACCGCATCGGTGAACTTCGGCTGACAGATCACGAAGAGGGTGCCTCGCGGACGACATCCGTGAGGCGCCTCTTCGTTCGTGCTGCCGCACAGCCGGACTACTGACCACCTTTGCCGCGCATCCGCCAGATGTTCCTCTGCAGCTGACCCAGGCGAGAGTTCCGCAAGTTCTGGAGGCGGCGGCTCGTGTACTCCAGGTCTCCCTGAAGCCTCGTGATCTGTTTCTCGGCGGAGGCCAGTCTCGCCGAGACCGCCAGGAGGTCCGCGGAGACCTCGGGGGCGGGCTCGACGTCGACCGGAGCCCCGGTAAAGTACCCCCATCGCGTCGCCGCCGCCTCTCGCGCATGCCAGCTGCTCACCGCGAAACAGGCCCCCAGGAGAGCGGCCGCTGCTGGGGCCCCCTGCTCGTCGTAGACCAGGTCCACCCACGGCCCCCGCATCCTGGCAACGACGGGGTCAAGCACAGGTCGTGCGGTATCGACGCTCCTCACGAGATCTGTCACGAGGACGCTGTGGCCCGTGTCCGCCGACAACGGGCGGCTACCCAGAGCAGCCAGGAGTCGAGGCGCGACCGTGGAGTACCAGTGCGGCCGGGACACCGTGAAGCATCGCTCAGCCGCCACGCGTAGGTCGTCGCCATGGTCTCTCATCCCCAGCAGCGCCGCCCTGAACTCCGAGGACGAGTCGACGAAGTAGGGGTAGTCCTCCCCCAGCATGTGCTCATGCATCCGCGTCCGGTTGACGATTACCGGCTTGGCAAGGGCGCCGTACTCCAGAACTTTCGTCGACAGCTCCGTGCTGTCCGACAGCCGGCTCGAGCGCCAGCTGATGCCAAGATCCGCCTGCCTGATGAGCTCGCGGGCCTCCGTGCGTGCGAGTCTCCCGTGCCAGGTGACGTGCGGGGACGAGGCCAGCAGGTACTTCACGTTTGCCACGAAGAGAGGGTTGTCGGGATCCTCCTTGAACTGGTCCCCAGCGATGTCAAGATGCAGCGACCCATCGACGGCCGCAGCCGACTTGACGCCAGCGATGATCCGATCAGGGATCCAGTCGCGCAGAAACTTGCCAGTGTAGACAAGCCGTGTCGGGTCGGGCCGAGCTACATAGCACTCCGTGAACTCCCCGTCTGCGTCCGGGACGTGAGGGGGCAGGATGAAGGCTCGCTCAGCCACGGATCCGAGTCCCCAGTGAGACAAGGTCCCGAGCATCTCAGGTGTCTGACAGCAGAACTGTGCCCCGAGCTGCTCCAGCTCGAGCAGTGCGGTCACCACGGCAGGGTCGGGGTCGTCGACGAGGCTCACGACACCCGTGACGTAGACGCTGGTCCTCTCGGCAGCCTCCGGACAGACCCGTAGAAACTCCAAGGCAGCTTCGTTGTCACGGATGAGCACGGCGTCGAACACTTCGCTCTCATACACCGCCTTGAGCGTCTCGCCGTAGGACTGACGTGTCATGTACGACCCGGAGAGTCCCAGCTCGAGGCCCAACCGGGAGCGGTATGGATCGATCAGTCGGACGTTCGCCCGCCCCAGGACCTCGGCCAGCACCTCAGGCCTTGTGACGGGGTTCGCGGCGACGAGCGTGACCTCCACTCCAGGGTACTGGGAGCACATCGCCGCCACCCCGGACAGGAAGAACGCTGACCCGTCAATGACGTTGACGTTGATGTAGCCGCCGAGGAGCACCCGGAACGGCGTGACCTCCAGCTCGATAGAGGGCCTCACCGCCCCAACTCCCTTGTCGCAGAGATGGTCTGCCCGTCGCGGTGCGATCGCACGGTGACCCGTACATGCTCGCCCCCTGCGAGGGTCCTCAGGATCACAACCGAGTTGTTGCGGACGTCCCGCTTGAGGTCCGACTCACCGTCGTCTCCGATCACGGTGAAGGTGTAGTCGAGGTTCTCCCCATCAGCGACGCAGATGACCTCGACGCCTTCCGGGAGGTGGTTGACGAGCACCTTCCTGATGCGCACCGTGACCAGGCGGGCACCCAGTCCCTCCTCCTCGTTGGTCTGCATGACCGCTGCAGTGTGCATCACCATGTACTGCAGCTGCCGCTCGAGCTCGCGATAACGGCATTCCCAGATGTCATCCACGCCTGACCTTCTCTCGGATGAGGGCGACTTCACGATGGACCGTCTGCTCGTGTCCGCACTGCGACCTCATCCGCCTCGCGCCTCCCCCGGAGATCTGCTGAAAGAGGTCAGGGTCGAAATACAGCTCCTCAACTGCGTCCGCGAGGCCTACCGCCGACTCCGGGGGGGCCAGCATCCCTGTCACTCGATTCTCGATGAACTCGGGGATCGCCGCCACATCGCTGCTGATCGTTGCCAGGCCAGAGGACATGGCCTCGCACATCGAGACCCCCTGGCTGTCGAAGCGCGTGGGAGCGAGAAAGACTCCGTGCAGCTGGTGAAGGTAGACGATCTCGTCCTGCGAGAAGAACCTCTCGTGGAGCGAGACGTTGGGCAGGTCCCGCAGATCCGCCACCTCTCGCTCGAAGAGGCGCCCCTCACCGCAGATGGTGAACTCGAGCTCGCCGAAGAAAGGCCGCCGGGAAAGTTCCTTGATGGCTCTGACCGTCAGGTCATTCGCATACTTCCGTGAGGCAAAGGGCCTGATGCTGAGAACTCGGAGGCGGTCGGCGTCCTCCTTGGGTTCGAAGCGGAAGAGGCGCTCGTCGACGAGGTTGGGGATGACGTGCGAGCCATGCATCTCGGCTCCAATATCAGGTTCGACAACCATCCGCTGGAACCATTCCGAGACGTTGATCCAGGTGAAGTCGAGGGGTTCATCCGTCACGAGGTGCCTGAGGAAGGCGTTCTGCTCCTCGTAGTAGGACGTCCTGCGCTCGAGCGCGACGATCGCCTCCTCGGCACTGTCCAGGAAGTTGAACCACCGGCGGTGCCAGGCCTCGGCCTCGAAGCCGTGGACCCAGACGAGCACCGGGCACGACACCTGGGCCTCGATGAGCGGCTGGATCCTTCCTGGCTCCGCGAAGTGGACGAGAACGGCGTCGAAAGTCTCGCCGCGCAGGAGCGCGAGCAGATCACGTGACCGCCCGACCTCAACGCTGACACCTTCGAACTCGTAGTCATACGGCGTCGCAACAGGCTCATGGTGGTAGAACACTCGGACTCTCATCCCAGCGGAGACATACGCAAGGACACGCCTATGGATGAACCCGTTGCGGTACAGGACCCCAGGGGACGGGTACGCATTGCAGACGACAAGAACGTCCAGATCCGGGGCGGTCCCGTCAGTGTTCGAAACTCGGGGCAGAGCTACCGGGGCAGGCGGCTTCATCTCAATGCTCCTGATCGTCATGTGATGCACGTCGGCGCACCCACCGGCACACCACCGACTTCGGCAGCCACTCGTCAACCTCGAGGCATCCGCCAGACTCGTCCAGCCAGCGCGTGAGGATAGTGCGTTCCTCCTCGCGGACCGTGTCGTCGAGCACGATCGTACTGTTCTCACCCAGTCGATCCTGGAGGGCGGAGAGTGCGGGGTACCGGGCGTGGCTACCGGTGGACGCGGGCGGGCCGTCGACGAAGAGGAGCCCGACCGACAGGTCATCGGGGAGCTCAGCTGTGTCGTACCAGAGTCGCTCCACCCCGCCGATTGTCAACGTCGTGAGGGGTGCCTCCACGACCGTCGCCCATCCCGACACCTCATAGGTCTCGAGGAGAGTCCTGGTCCGGCGGACGTGCTCCGCGTCGTGCTCCAGAGCGAAGCAGTGCCCCCTTCCTGCGCGACGCAGAGCGAGGGCTAGCCACAGGGTGGAGACCCCGGACCCGCACTCAAGGACCGCCGAACCCGCAGGCATTCGTCGGGCGTGATGCACAAGAGCCGCCAGAGTGGGCGCGGTCGCTGCCCAGTGTCCGATGCTGGGGAACGGCGGGAGACCCTCCGGAGCGGTGGCGCTCCGGAGGGCGAGGTACTCCGCCACGTCCGACGGCGCTGCCTCCTGGGCGTTGATCAAGGTCACCATGCGTTCCTCCAAGGCCGCGAGGCGTGCGAGGACTTCCTCCTGGAAGGCTGCTTGAGTCTCGACCGCGGGATCGTCCGCATGGTCATCAACCATCACGACCCCCCGACTCGGCGATGTCCTGGATCGCCTCCGCCACTCCCCGACGGATCACGTCATAGGTCCGCGCCGAGTAGTGGAAGGGCGCTGGACCCCAGCGGTGATCTGGATCGGCACGTGCCTCGGACTCCGGCACTCTGATGAATTCGAACCCAAGCTCCTCCAGATGCGAGTAGTACCCCGCCATCTGGGCGTTGAGCAGGTCAGCACGTGACGCTGTTGCCGGATCGGGGTCCGCCTCGGGCGCGTCCGACTCGGCGATGAACGGCACAGCGAGGACCCGGACCCGGCGTGTCAGGCCGGCCCTGTCCAGGAGATCTCGGAACTCCACGGCGGCCACGCGGAAGCGACTGAGGTGCTCTGGCTCACCGAACTGAATCGTCCTCAGGTCTTGGGTGAGGTCTGGATCGACCAGGGCTGTCCGAACCTCGAAGGAGTCCGTCAGGACGCGCCCGTCGCTCGCCATCCGCAGACCGAGCCGCTCGTCGACGAGGTCCCACAGGACGAGATCGGTCGAGTCCGCAGCGTCGCTGAGGAGATGGGGTGCACGGTGGGTCAGGTCCCATCGGACCATCCGTCGTTGGAAAGACGAGGGGAGCGGTGCGAGGTCGAGCTCGATCGGCTCGGCCGACGACATAGCGCTGACAAGGGACTGCCGGGCGACGTACTGGGTGATAGTGACGTCGCCTCGACCGTCGTTGAAGGCATCTCGCGATACACAGCTGCCGTAGATGAAGATTCGGGGACGCTCGGTCACGACTGATCCACCATCGGGACGAAGTCTGCTTCTCGATGCCCCAGCCCGAACATCTCCTCGATCGCCGCCACCGACCGACGCGAGGCTAGACCGTCCCCGTACGGGTTCACCGCATGGGCCATCTCCTCGTACGCGCTCGCGTCGTCGAGGAGCCTAGAGACCTCAGAGAGGATCTTGTTGACGTCGGTCCCCACGAGTCGCACCGTGCCCGCTTCCACCGCCTCCGGTCGCTCGGTGTTCGTCCTGAGCACGAGGACCGGCTTGCCGAGGCTGGGAGCCTCCTCCTGGACCCCGCCGGAATCGGTGAGGATGAGGTGCGCAGCCTGCTGCAGGTGGATGAACTGGACGTAGTCGAGTGGCTCGATGAGGCTCACGTTCGGCAGCGGCGTCAGCACGGGGAAGATCAGCTCACGGACGCGGGGGTTCTTGTGCGCCGGGAAGACGACCTGGACGTCCGGGTATCGCTGCGCGATCTCGGCGACCGCGCGCGCGATGTCGCGCATCGGTTCGCCGAGATTCTCTCGACGATGAGCCGTCATGAGGATGATCCGACGGCCCGAGCGCACGGCATCGGCGACCTCAGGGTCGGAGAAGGTCGCCTCGGTCTGGGCGGTGTGCAGCAGAGCGTCGATGACGGTGTTGCCAGTGACGACGACGTCCTGACCAGGGAAACCCTCCGCGAGGAGGTTGGCCCTCGCCTGGCCCGTCGGCGCCAGGTGGAGTCTCGTCAGCTGGCCGGCGAGGCGGCGGTTCGCCTCCTCCGGGAACGGCGACTGCAGGTCGTGGGATCGGAGGCCAGCCTCGAGGTGGACCACGGGGACATGCCGATGGAAGGCGGCGAGAGCAGACATCGCGACCGTCGTCGTGTCCCCCTGGACGAGGATGGCGTCGGGCTCCACCTGCGCGAGCGCCGAGTCCATCCCCTGGAGGACACGGGCTGCCAAGGCGTTGAGCGACTGCCCCTGACGCAGCACGGCGATGTCGAGGACCGGTTCGATCCCGAAGACGCCGTTGACCTGGTCGAGCATCTCGCGATGCTGGCCTGTCGTCACCGGCACTACATTGATGTGCGCCGAGGACCGCAACTCAAGGATCAACGGCCCCACCTTGACCGCCTCCGGCCGGGTGCCGTAGGCCACGAGTACGGTCTTCATTTCATGCACCTGACCTCTTCGTCTCCGCACGGCCGTCTGGACAGCATTTCTCACGTGAGCGATCTGAGCTTCCTCCGTCGTCCCTGTCTCGGCGTGGTGTAGGAGATGCTAACTGCAGCATGATCCTTCCGGACGTTGCGCAGGTGGGCAGCCGCCCGTTCGGGCTCGTCCTGGGCGATGCACCAAGCCCACCAGCGATAGGCGCGCGCTGTCTCCTCCGCCGGACCGTCGGCGACGATCTCTCCTTCGTGGAGCCAGAGGGCACGGGTGCACATCTCCTCGATGGTCTGGGCCGCGTGCGACACGAGGAAGATCGTGCCCGCTTCCTCCCGGATCTGCCTCATCCGGTCCTCGCTGCGGGACTTCGTGGCGGCGTCACCAGTCGCCAGCGCCTCGTCGATGAGGAGGATGTCGGGACGGGCGGCCGCCGCGATGGCGAAGCGAAGACGCGCACCCATGCCGGAGGAGTACGTCTTCATCGGTCGGTGGATCGCCGGGCCGAGGCTCGCCAGCTGCAGGACGTCCGGCACCGCCGCCGTCGCCTGCTGCGGAGTCAGACCTATCGCGAGCAGGCCGAGCCGGACGTTCTTCGAGCCGGTCAGCTCAGGGATGAGCGCCGCATTAACCCCGAGGAGGGTTGGCGTGCTCGTCGCAAGGACAGACCCCGAGGTCGGTGGCTCGAGGCCGGCCATGATGCGCAGCAGTGTCGACTTGCCGGAGCCGTTGTGACCGAGCAGGCCGATCGTCTCGCCCCGTCTCGCGACGAAGCTGACGCCTCTAAGAGCGTGCACCTTTGACTTGCGGCGCCACAGGCCAGCGCGTCTGCCGTCGTCCTCCTCGGCGACGACCTTGTAGGTCATCCTGAGGTCCCTGACGACGACGCTCGCATCGGTGATCAGCGGGTCACTCACGGCCGTACTGCTCCTCGCCCTGCCAGAAGTAGAGGAAGCCCAGGAGCGGGGTGACGACCGCCCACGCGGCGAGGACGACCCAGAGGACGGGATCACCCGGCTTGCCGTAGAGCAGCAGGTCCCTCGAGATCTCGAGGACGCAGTACAGCGGGTTGAGCTGCGTGATCGCCATGACGACGGGATGGTTGTCGGTGAGGTTCTCCAGGGAGAACATCACGCCCGAGCCGTACATCCAGATCCTCGTGAAGAACGAGATCGCCACCTTGCTGTCTGGGACGAGGGCCCCGAAACGCGCCGCGTACAGCCCCAGGCCGAGGTTGACCAGGGTCTGGAGGAGCAGGGCGACCGGGAAGAGCAGCCACCACGTGGTGATCGGGGCTCTCGGGGGAATGGTCAGGAGCAGGACGACCATCGTCAGGACTGTCGGCACAGTGGCGAAGGCCTCGCGGAGGATCCCTGCGAGCGGGATGACCGCACGGGGGAAGGCAAAGGTCCGGATGAGGTTCTTGCCGGTCGAGATCGCGCTGACCGAGGTCGTCAGGGACCGAGCGGAGTACCCGAACAGGAAGATCCCGATGAGGAGGAAACCGATGAAGTTGTCGATCCCCCGCGAGGCCCCGAGCAGCATCCCGAAGATCACGTAGTACGTGGCGCCATCGATGAGCGGCCGCCCGATGAGCCAGAGGTTGCCAAGGAGGAAGTCCTTGTTGGACGTGAACGTGCGTGCCTTGGAGTCGGCGACGATGAAGGCGCGGCGCCGCCAGAGCTCTCTGACGTAAGGGGCCAGGGGGAGCCGCCGTCCGACGGGTCGCAGGGCCTGCACGTCGACGTACTCGGTCGAGACCGGTCCGACGTCGTCGACCGGCGGGTCGCCCTTCGCGACTCTGGCCATCAGTGCACCTCCTCTGCGCCCACGAGTGTGTCGTACAGACCCACGTATCGGTGGGTCAGGGCGGTCCACGTGCGTGTCTCCGCGAATGCTCGGCCCCTCAGACCGAGGTCGGTCCGCAGCGTCTCGTCGCCGGCCAGACGGACGAGAGCCGCAGCGAGGTCGGCTGCGTCGTCCGGCCTCACGAGGAGGCCGCTCCCAGGCGTCTCGACGATCTCGGCCAGCGCGGGGAGGTCGCTCGCGACCACCGGGCGTCCGACGGCCATGGCCTCGATCGGCTTGAGCGGAGTCACGGTGCGGGCGACCTCGATGTCCCGACGCGGCACGACGAAGACGTCGAGCGCCTGGTGCCACAACCTCGCGGCCGAGCGCGACACTCGCCCCGGGAGCAGCACATGCCCCTCAAGCCCGAGACGGCGCACCTGATCGACCAAGGCGGGGCGAGCCACTCCGTCACCGACGATCGCGGATCGGACGTCCACGCCCGCCTCGCGGGCGAGCGCGACGGCGTCGATCAGGGTGTCCAGGCCTTCGTACCCGACGATCGAGGAGACCGTACCGGCCCAGATCCCTTCGGAAGGCAGGTCCAGGTGCCTCCGAGCGGACTCGGCGGGAGGCGCGTCGACGAGGAGGGTGGCGTCCACGGCGTTGGGCACGATGGTGACCCGCGCGAGAGGGACGCCACGGGCGACGAGGTCCTCTCGCATCGCCCCTGATGTCGTAACCACCGCGTCGGCGGCGAGGGCCATCTCGATTTCGCGGGCTCGCCAGAGCTGGTAACGCTCGCTCGTCAGGGCTCGCTGCGCTAGGTCGCCCGGGCGGGACGCCGCCCAGGTCTTCTCGAGCTGACCCCGGACCTCGTAGACCCACGGGACGTCGAGCGAGGCTGCCGCAGCCTGAGCGACGAGAGCGTTCGGGTAGTGCGTCGTGGCGTGCAGGACCTGGGTCCCAGACCGGGCGCCGATGCGCGTCACCTGCTCGGCCCACATCTCCAGGCGCTCCTCGGCTGTCGCGGGCAGGCGCGACCCGAGCACGCGGTGGTAGGGCACACCGTCGACGAAGTCTGTCGTGGCCGCGGCCGCCACCCCGATCGTCACCGGGTAACCCGGCCGCGTCACCGCACGCGCGGAGATACCCGCGCCGCGCTGAGCCTGGAGGATCGAGTGGCTGCGCATCGAGTAGCCCGATGATGTATGCGGCAGCGAGTTGGTCAGGACATGGGTCACGCTGCGGCGCCGCACGCCGAGTCTGACAAGGGGGGGTGCCGGTTCCGCGATCCGGTGGCCGGGCTGCAGCAGCGTTCGTTCTGAGGCGAGACGCGCCGCGTACCGCCGGTCTGACCCGTTGCCGCTGGTCGTGAGCTGCCGGACAGCCTCTCCGAGAGCACCCTCGCTCCAGAGGGCCCGGGCCTGGATCCGTCCCGGCCGCCCCGCGGTGCCCTCCACGATGAGCTCGAGCTCCTCGGCCAGACGAGACCTCCCTGCCGCGGCCAATGCCTCTTGGGCAGGCGCCGGGCGGTCCGCGAGGACGTGCCCCAGCGCCACGACGCTCGGCTGGCCGTGGACCCGCGTCAGACCGCTGGACAGCCTGTCCCTGACGCTGTGGGGCAGGCGGCGCATGACGAGCACGCCGAAGGAGACGGGGTCGTCGCCCACGTGCTCCACAGCCGTCGACCCGAGCAGCAGGAGGTTCGACCCGATGCTCCGCAGCCGCGAGAGGTCCGTGAGCGGCTGGTCACCCACGACCACGTGGAGGTCCCCGAGCAGCGCGAGGTACTGCTCCCCGATCACCGACCGGGTCGCGTGGGTCTTCACCCACGCCATGGCTCTCGGCGCCGGAGCCGGAGCATCAGGCGCCTCCGCCAGCCGGACCCACAGACCGGCGAGCGCCGCAGGGTCACCCGCGGGGACGACGTCTCCTGCACCCGACTCGAGCACGACGTCTGCCGCCTCGCCGCTCACGCTCGCACTGACGTGTATCCCGGCAGCCATGAGCTCGTAGACCTTCGACGGGATGGTGAGCCGCAGGCCGGGCCAGTCCCTCAGCATGACCAGGGCCGTGTCGGCCCAGCGGTAGTGCTCTGGCACCTCGTCGCGCGGCACGACCCCTCGCAGCTCGACGTCGACACCCGCACGATCCGCAGCCTCCTGCACGAGTGCGCGTCCGGCTCCTCCCCCGACGACGCGTAGGTGCACCCTGACCCCCGAGAGCGCCGCGAGGCGAGCGGCCTCGACGGCCGTCTCGAGACCCTGAGCCCGGCCGACGGTGCCGACGTAGACGACCCGCAGCTCCCCCTTCGGCTGCCGGGGATCGAGCCTGGGCTCGACGTCGAAGGGGTGGGCCGCGTTTCGGACGACCCGGACGTGGCGGAAGCGTCGCTCACGCAAGGTCTCCGAGAAGGAGTGGGTCGTGGTCACGACCACCGATGCCCGACGCTGCAGCAGGCTGGTCCCCATGGCTGCCACCCGCGCCAGGGCGCGCTTGACCCGTTGCTGTCCGGAGGCCCGCCCGCCCTCCCACCGATCGATGACAGCGAGGAGGTCGGGCCAGGCATCGCGCATCTCGAGCACCAGCGGGCGCCGCAGCAGGCGAGACACGGTGACGCCGGCGAGGAGCGACGGGAGCGCCGGGACCGTCGTGATGACGACGTCTGGCCTCGCCTCTCCCCGGAAGCGTCTCGCGATCCACACCGAGTCCGCTGCCCCGACGAGCTGATCGGCGAGGAGGGACCAGACGGTGCCGTCGGTCTCGCGGAACCGGGCCCGGTGGATGACCTCGCCGTGCTCGCCGCCGTGAACCGTCCCGGGGGCGAGGTGGCCCGCCTCCGGCCACATCCGCCCCGCGGGGTAGTGGGGCACGGGGGTGATGACCGCGAGGCAGTGGCCCTGTGCGACGAACTGCTCGACCAGCCCCGCCCAGCGCTGCTGGGGGGCACCCATCTCGGGGGCGTAATGATGCGTCAGCAGCAGGATGCGCATCGACCTGTCCCGGCAAGCATGAGAGGCATTCTGCCCGACGCCCGCTTGGTGCTTGTCACATGGCCCAAACCAGTGTCGGCGATTCCTGCTGCCTTCGACGGCAAACACAGCAAAATGGTCGCCATGCACTCAGTCAACGGCGCAGCTGTCACCGTCACCGGCGAAACCGGTTCCTTGGGCAGGACGACGGTCCGTCACCTCCTGCCATACACCTTCGGCTAGCACGGGCGCCCCCGGTACCGCGACCTTCGTCCGCGCGACGATCGCCGAGGAGGACGTGACGATCAACGACAACCAGGTCGGCCTGCTCCACGTCCAGGACGCTGCGCAGGCGCTCATCGACGGGCTGGAGACCAGCACCGGTCGACTCTCCCCGAGCCTGAGACGCACGAGGTGCAGGAGGTGTGAGACCTGCTGCAGGACTTGCACGCGAGCCACGTCCCCGTCGGCGAGATCCCCGAGCTCTCGACGAAGTTCCGCATCGACCTCTTCACCACCTACCCGGCGGCGCTCTTCCCCAAGCACTACCCAATCGCGCTCACCCCGCACAGCGACCCGCGCGGCTCCGTCGTCGAGACCGCGCGGTGCCGTGGCGGCGAGGG
The DNA here is from genome assembly GCF_039631275.1 of Janibacter sp. LM. Taxonomy (NCBI): domain Bacteria; kingdom Bacillati; phylum Actinomycetota; class Actinomycetes; order Micrococcales; family Intrasporangiaceae; genus Janibacter; species Janibacter sp. LM. Next base: position 44,335 of record NZ_JBDIVG010000029.1, on the reverse strand, counting down.
GCAGACCTCGTTCTCGATGACCGTGCCCGGCACCAACCGGGGCGAGTACTACCACCTGCACAAGATCGAGCGCTTCGCCGTCATCTCCGGCACCGGGACGATGGATCTGCGCAATATGTTCACCGACGAGGTGCTGACCTTTCCCTCCACCGGTGAACAACCCGTCGCCATCGACATGCCCGTCGGCTGGGTGCACAACATCACCAACACCGGTGACGGCGTGCTGCTCACGCAGTTCTGGAGCCACGCGCTCGTCCGTCCGCATGCTCCGGACACCTTCGTCGAGCCGGTCCACGCATCCAACACCTGAACACCAGTTTGGACATCCATAACTAGACGTTATGCTCCGGGGGTCCGTCCGAAGAGAGGTTCCCTCGTGCCCACTGCTGCCCCACAGGCTGCCCTGACGCACCTCGACGTCCTCGAGTCCGAGTCGATCCACATCATCCGTGAGGTCGCCGCGGAGTTCGAGCGCCCCGTCCTGATGTTCTCCGGCGGCAAGGACTCGATCGTCATGCTGCGGCTGGCGGAGCGGGCCTTCGCGCCCGCCAAGATCCCGTTCGGCCTGCTCCAGGTCGACACCGGGTTCGACTTCCCCGAGGTCCTCGCCATCCGTGACCGCTGGGTCGACCGGCTCGGCATCGAGCTGCACGTCGCGTCCGTCGAGCAGGCCATCGCCGACGGCATCGTCATCGACGACGGCAAGACCTCGCGCAACCGGCTGCAGATCGGCACGCTGCTCAACGCCATCGAGGAGCGCGGGTACACCGCAGCCTTCGGCGGCGGACGCCGTGACGAGGAAAAGGCGCGCGCCAAGGAGCGCATCTACTCCCACCGCGACGACTTCGGCCAGTGGGATCCCAAGAACCAGCGCCCCGAGCTCTGGTCCCTCTACAACGGGCGCATCCACGAGGGCGAGCACATGCGGGTCTTCCCACTCTCCAACTGGACCGAGCTCGACATCTGGCAGTACATCGGCCGCGAGCAGCTCGACATCCCCGAGATCTACTACTCGCACCAGCGACGCGTCTTCGAGCGCGACGGGATGCTGCTCACGGAGAGCGAGCACAACCCCCTTCGTCCCGGCGAAGAGGCGCAGGAGCGCACCGTGCGCTTCCGCACCGTCGGTGACCTGACGCTGACCGGCTGTGTCGAGTCCGCAGCCGGCACCGTCGAGGAGATCATCGACGAGATCTCCATCGCCCGCCTCACCGAGCGCGGCGCGACCCGTGGCGACGACCGGTTCAGCGAGGCCGCCATGGAGGACCGCAAGAAGGAGGGCTACTTCTGATGAGCACCGATGTTGAGAACGTGACCGACCCTTCGAGGCTCGTCGCTGGCGCTCCTCGCACCTCAGGGGGCGTGACGGGGACCGACCTGGACCTGGGGCTGCTGCGCGTGGCCACCGCGGGCTCCGTGGACGACGGCAAGTCGACGCTCATCGGGCGCCTGCTGCTCGACAGCAAGGCGATCTTCGAGGACCAGCTCGAGGCCGTCGAGGCCACGAGCAAGGCCAAGGGCCACGACCACACCGACCTCGCGCTGCTGACCGACGGCCTGCGCAGCGAGCGGGAGCAGGGCATCACCATCGATGTCGCCTACCGCTACTTCGCCACGCCGCGCCGCAAGTTCATCCTCGCCGACACCCCTGGCCACGCGCAGTACACGCGCAACATGGTCACTGGCGCCTCGACCGCCGACCTGGGGCTCGTCCTCGTCGACGCCCGCCACGGCCTGACCGAGCAGTCCCGCCGGCACACCGTCCTGCTGTCCCTGCTCCAGGTCCCCCACATCACCCTCGTGGTCAACAAGATGGACCTCGTCGGCTACGACGAGTCCGTCTACACGCGCATCCGTGACGAGTTCCTCGCCTTCACCGAGCAGCTGCAGGTGCCCGCGGTCGCGACCTTCCCCATATCGGCCCTCGTCGGCGACAACGTCGTCGAGACGAGCGACGCGATGCCCTGGTACTCGGGCACCAGCCTGCTCGAGCACCTCGAGACGGCCGAGAGCGCCGACCTCTTCGAGACGAAGGGGGACCGCTTCCCCGTCCAGTACGTCATCCGCCCGCAGCAGGGCGAGCACCGCGACTACCGCGGTTACGCCGGCCGCGTCGATGCGGGCACCTTCCACGTCGGCCAGGAGGTCGTCGTCCTGCCGAGCGGCGTGCGCACGACGATCGCCGGCATCGACACCCTCGACGCCACGCACGAGCAGGCCGTCACCGGCCAGTCCGTCACGCTGCGCCTCGGTGACGACGTCGACGTCTCCCGCGGCGACCTCATCGCCGACGCCGAGCACGCCCCCGAGGTGACCCGCGAGATCACCGCGACGGTCTGCTGGATGACGACCGGCACGCTCCACAGCCGGCAGAAGCTGCTGCTCAAGCACACGACCCGCACGGTCAAGGCCATCGTCGACGGCCTCGGAGCGCGCCTGGACGTCAACACCCTCGAGCGTGACGGCGAGGCCAGCGAGCTGGGGCTCAACGAGGTCGGGACCGTCTCCCTTCGCCTGTCGCAGCCGCTCGCGGTCGACGCCTACGCGACCCACCGGGCGACGGGGTCCTTCATCCTCATCGACCCGGCCACGGGCAACACCGTGGGCGCCGGGATGATCTCGGGCACGCACGGGGTCGAGTACTCGATCTGAGGGTCGGCCCGGCCTTGACTGTTCTGATCATGTTCAGAACAATGGGGGGATGGCTGTCATGACCACGTATCGCGCCTCCGACCTCTCCCGCGACAGCGCCAAGGTCTTCCGGTCGGCGGAAGAATCACCCGTCGAGGTGACCCGCCGCGACGGCGAGTCCTTGGTGCTCACCCGCAAGAGTGAGTACGACGAGCACTTCGCTGCGCTGGCTGTCGCTGCCGACCTCGTCGTGGTGTCCCTCGCACCCGGCGACTCTCCCCTCGAGGATCGGCTGCTCGAGCGCTTCCCTTGGCTGCGCTTCCTCAGCGCTCGCGACCGGACGTCCTTCACCACCGACATCATCGACACCGCCCGCGGGTGCGCGGCGGTCCACGACTTCGGGCCCTTCCTCGTCGAGCTCCACGAGTGGCAGGCGACAGCGGCTGCCATGGCTGCGGGGTACACGTCCCCTGATGACCTGGAGTGGCTGGACGAGCCGATGGTGGTACCCGACCCGCGCATCGCCCCGGCTCCCGTCGAGGCGTGATGGTCAGGCGGTCACGGGTACCGCGGCCGACGAGGTCCACGGAGTACACACTCATCTTCGGCACCCGCCAGGCCGAGCGGGGCTGGCGGGACCTGCTCGCGACCCAGCGCAATGCCGTGGTCGAGACGTGGGAGTTCCTCACCCGGACGCCTCAGGAGCGGGTCCCACGCAACCACCGCCTCAAAGGCGAGCTGTCCACCGTCACCCACGACGGACGTACCCACGAGCAGTGGCAGCACGAGCTGACCAACGGCGCACGCATCTGGTTCTACGTCGACGAGTCGACCGTCGTGCTCGTCGACGTGCACACCCGGCACCCCAACCAGACGAAGTAGCCCGCCCGGCGCCCGGCGCCGACGAGCGGGAGGCGTCAGCCCGCGTGGGCCGCCACCGCAGCGGCGACCGCCTCGGCCACGCCCTCCTGGAAGACCGGCGGGACGATGCAGTCGGCCGTGGGCTCCTCGACGAGGTCGGCGATGGCGCGCGCGGCGGCGAGCTTCATCTCCTCGCTGATCTGCACCCCACCGGCGTCGAGCGCCCCGCGGAAGATGCCGGGGAAGGCCAGGACGTTGTTGATCTGGTTCGGGAAGTCGCTGCGGCCGGTCGCCACGATCGACGCGTACTTGTGCGCGATGTCGGGGTGCACCTCGGGCGTGGGGTTGGCCAGCGCGAAGATCATCGGCCCCTTCGCCATCGTCGCGATCTGCTCCTCCGGCACGGTGCCGCCCGAGACGCCGATGTAGACGTCGGCGCCCTTGAGCGCGTCGCCCATCGAGCCGGTCCGGCCCGAGACATTGGTCGTGGCGGCCAGCATCTCCTTGTGCGCGACGAGGTCGTTGCGGTGCTTGCCGATGATGCCGCGCGAGTCGCAGACGACGATGTCGACGACGCCGGCGAGCTGCAGCAGCTGGGTCACGGCGACACCGGCCGCGCCGGCGCCGCCGACGACGACCTTGAGCGAGCTGATGGTGCGGTCGACGACGCGGCAGGCGTTGATCAGCCCGGCGAGCACGACGATCGCCGTGCCGTGCTGGTCGTCGTGGAAGACGGGGATGTCGAGGCGCTCGCGCAGCCGGCGCTCGAGGTCGAAGCAGCGCGGGGCCGAGATGTCCTCGAGGTTGATCCCGCCGAAGCTCGGCGCCATCCGGGCGATCGCGTCGACGAGCTCGTCGATCGAGCCGGACTCGAGGCACACCGGGATCGCGTCGACGCCGGCGAAGTGCTTGAAGAGCACCGCCTTGCCCTCCATGACCGGCATCGCGGCGAGCGGGCCGATGTCACCCAGGCCGAGCACGGCGGTGCCGTCGGTGATGACGGCGACCGTGTTGTTGCGGGCGGTGTAGGTGCGCGAGAGCGACGGGTCCTGCTCGATGGCCAGGCACACGTCGGCGACGCCCGGGGTGTAGAGCAGGGACAGGTCGTCCTGGTCGCGCAGCGGCTTCGTGGCCCGTACCTCGACCTTGCCGCCCTCGTGGGCGACGAACTGCGGGGCAGTCAGGTCGTAGGTGGTGGTGGGCTCGGGCGCAGACACGGCAGACAGACCTCGGATGAATCGATACCAGACACAGGAGACGGAGCGCCCTGGGCGACCTGGTGGGTCGCAGCGGGCGGCTGGTGAGCCGCGCCCATCCTCGCACACCCAGCCACTACGCTCGGCGAACCACCCCCCTTCGCCACCGGAGTCGTCCATGCGCTCGCGCACCCTGCTCGCCGCCCTGCTCACCGCAGCCCTGAGCGGCACCGCGCTCACCGCCCAGGCGCAACCGACGGCCTCTCCCGACCCGCAGGTCCGTGTCACGGGCACGCTCGTGCGCACCGCGGTCGAGGAGGCAGGTGGGCGGCAGCACTTCGGCGTGCTGAGCGAGGACCGGGTCGTCCCCGTCGACGGCGCCGGGCTGGAGCACACCGCACCCGGCTCCCGGGTGAGCATCGACGTCGCCGTCCCGCAGACCGTCCTGCGCCGCTCCTCCCCCGCCGCGCCCACGGCGACGCTGCGCGCCGCGAGCCGGGACACCGCCCTCGCTCCCGGCGGCGACCCCCTGCCCGTCACCGAGGTCCTCTCCGCCGAGGCCGCACCGCAGGCCGCGACGAGCACCCGCAAGATCACCTACGTCGAGGTCACGCCGAAGGGAGTGACCCGCGACCCGGTCACCAGTACCGTCGCGACGCGACAGGTCTCGGCCGCGGACGCCTACTGGAGCGACCAGTCCGGTGGTCGGATCCGCATGGGCGCGCCGACGATGAAGCCCCACTACACCTCCATCTACACGTGCAGCGACGACCCGATGGCGCGCTTCGACGAGGCGCTCGTCGAGACCGGCTGGCGGGTCGAGGACAACTCCAGCCTCGTCCTCGCGCTGCCGCGCTCCACAGCGAGCACCTGCGGCTACGGCCTCGGGACCCTCGGCGCCACCACCTCGGCGCCAGGGCTCCTGCACGTCGCCGACACCCGCTACCCCGTCCTCGCCCACGAGCTCGGGCACAACATCTCGCTCGACCACGCCAACTCGCTCATGTGCTCCAGCCGCAGCGACACGCGCAACCTCAGCGACGGCTCGTGGGACAGCGGCTGCCGCGAGGCTGCCTACGGCGACTCGCTGGACGTCATGGGCGTCTCCGGCTCGACCGCGCCGATGCTCTCCTCCCCGCAGGCCCTCGCCAAGGGCCTCATGCCCTCCTCCGCCGCGACGGCCGTCGGGCCCGGGACCACCCGCGTCACGCTCCGGCCGGTCTCCGGCATGGCCGGCCCCCGCGCGGCCGTGGTCACCAACCGCGGCTCCGGCGTGAAGTACTGGGTCGAGCTGCGCGCCGCCACCGGCCGCGACGCGACCAACCCCCTCGGCCAGGCCACCGGCGTGCGCGTGCTGCGGCTGAACTCCAAGGAGCGCACCAGCGTGCTCCTCGACCCCACCCCCACCGGCACCCGCGACAACTCCATGTCGCTCGCCGCCGGCCGCACCCTCACCAGCTACGACGGCAAGATCGCGATCACGACGGAGTCGGTCTCCTCCACGCAGGCCGTCGTGCGGATCGCCAACACCTCGAGGCCCAAGACCTTCTCGCTCGTCGCCGGGCCCCGCATCACCGGGACGAAGGGGGTCGGCCGCACCCTGACCGCCACGAACGGGTCGTGGTCGCCGACCCCGTCGTCGTACGGCTACCGGTGGCGGCGCAACGGCGTCGCGATCAACGGCGCGACCGGGCGCACCTACACCCCGACCCGCTGGGACGCCGGCCGCTACCTGACCGTCACCGTCACCGCCCGTCGCACCGGCTACACCTCGAAGTCCTCAGTCTCCCCCCGCGTGGGGATCCCGATCCACGCCACCCAGCGTCCCTACCTGGTCGGCACCCCTCGGACCTGGTCCCGCCTCACCGTCTACGTCGGGTCGTGGACGCCGAAGCCGACCTCGTACGCCTACCGCTGGTACCGCGACGGCCGCGCCATCAGCGGCGCGACCGCCAAGACGTACACGGTCCGCTCGATCGACCGAGGCCACCGCATCCAGGCCAAGGTCATCGCCCGCCGCACCGGCTACTCCACCGGGATGCAGCTGACGTACAGCACGACCATCCGCTCCTGACCCGACGCCCCTCCCGCCCCCTGAGGAGGCATCCGCCGCTCCCTGAGGAGCTTGCGCCGCAAGCGCGCCCGGCCCCCTGAGGAGCTTGCGCAGCAAGCGTCTCGAAGGGTGGCACCAACTACCCATACGTGCCGTAGATCCCCCGGTCCTAGCGTGTGCTCAACGCCGAGCGGGACTCCCCGCCACGACGCCGATCCCACGCCACGGGGGCTGCCATGCGCGCACGTCGAGTCCTGCCCGCCATCCTCGTCGCCGGAGTCGCGGTCGCCGCGGCGTCGACGACGAGCTCGGCCCAACCCCCTTCGACCGCCTCGGCGCCCGACGCGCTGGTCCGGGTGTCGGGCACGCTGCTCGCGACCTCGGTCGAGCGCGGCTCGCCCACGGCCTGGTACGCGGTGCGCGACGGTGACCGGCTCGTGCCGGTGCGGGGCGCGGTCCTCGGGCGGGTGAGGCCCGGCAGCACCGTGACCGTCGACGTCGAGGTGCCCGCCACCGTGAGCAGCGCGGCGGCCGCGGACCGGACGATCTCGATCCCGGGCCTGGGCGGTCGCGCCCGACCGCACGACCTCTCCCCCGCGGACCTGCGGGCGGCTTCCGACGCGACGCCGGCGAGCGCCGACAGCGCCATCGGGCGGGCGACGACGACGGTGCCGCTGGCTCCCGGCGCCGACCCGCTGCCCGCGAAGCGTCTCGTCTCCAGCACTCCCAGCACGGCCGCCGCGTACACGCCCGCGACCCGCAAGATCACCTACTTCGAGGTGACGCCGAGGGGGATCACCCGTGAGCCGCTCAGCAGCTCGCAGGCGAGCACGCAGGTGTCCTCGTCGGACGCCTACTGGCGGCTCAACTCGCGCAGCACCCTGCGGCTCGGCACGCCGATCATGCGCTCGCACTACGCCTCCCCGTACGGCTGCGCGGACAACCCCTTCGCCCTGTGGGAGGACGCGGCGAACGCGCGCGGGTGGGTCGCGGAGCAGGACTCCACCCTGGCCCTGAAGTTCCCCGAGGCGTCGTACGTGAGCGGAGGCTGCTCCTACGGCCTGGGCTCGGTCGGCATGGACCCCAACAGCGGGGGCTACGTGTACTTCGGGTCGTACACGACCAGCGTGCTGGCCCACGAGGTCGGCCACAACATGGGTCTCGGGCACGCCAACGCGATCGCCTGCGCCGGCGGCAAGAGCGACGGGGCGTACTCCAGCGGCGTCTTCAGCGGCTGCGACGAGTACGAGTACGCGGACTACATGGACGTCATGGGACCCGACCTCGGCGGGCCCCCGGCGATGCTCTCCAGCCCGCAGGCCCGCCACTACAGCACCCTCGAGTCGACCGCGCGCGTGCTCGTCGGCACCGGCACGACCACCGTCACGCTCAAGCCGATGGCGGGGACGAGCGGTGTCCGCGTCGCGCAGATCACCAATGCGATCACCCGCGCCGTGTACCTCGTCGAGTACCGCACCGCTGCAGGCCAGGACACGTTCGCCTCGACGTGGGTCCCGCCCGGCGTGAAGGTCCTGCGCCACAACCCCTACGAGGGCTCGAGCGTCCTGCTCGACGCGTCTCCGACCGGCAGTCCGGACGACAACTCGGTGCTGACCGTCGGGCGCACCCTCAGGAGCTACGACGGCCGCATCACGATCACGACGCTCTCGGCGACGTCGACCGGGGCGACGGTGCGGGTCACCAACTCGGCGACCCTCTCCCCCTTCACGCTCGTGACGGCCCCCAGGATCACCGGGACGAAGGGGGTCGGCAGGCTCCTCACCGCGTCCAACGGCACGTGGTCGCCGACGCCGACGTCGTACTCGTACCGGTGGAAGCGGAACGGGGCGAGCATCTCCGGCGCCACCGCCAGGACGTACACGCCGACCCGCTCGGACGCCGGCCGCTACCTCACCGTCACCGTGACCGCACGGCGTTCGGGCTACACCTCGAAGTCCGCGACCTCGGCCCGCGTCGGCATCCCGATCTACAACACGACGCGACCGAGCATCTCCGGCACCCTCCGCGCCGGCAGCACGCTCACGGTGACGAACGGGGTCTGGACGCCCACGCCGAGCACGTACGCCTACCAGTGGTACCGCAACGGCGTGGCCATCTCGGGGGCCACGAGCAAGACCTACGTGGTGCGATCGATCGACCGCGGCCAGCTGGTCAAGGCCAAGGTCGTCGCCCGCCGCACCGGCTACTCGAGCGGCTCGATCTACACGTACAGCAAGACGATCGCGCGCTGACCCCGCTCGCTGCGGAGCTTGCGCAGCAGGCGACCCCACGCTCTCGGCCCACGCTCCCTGAGGAGCTTGCGCAGCAAGCGTCTCGAAGGGCTGCGAGGATGCGCGCATGCTCCTGCCCGGTCTGACCCGCGTCGTCGGACGCTCGATGGAGCCGACGCTGCGTGACGGCGACCTGCTGCTCGTGCTGTGGGGCGCACGACCGCGCACCGGCGGCCTCGCGCTCGTGCGCCTCCCGGACGACGACGCCGGGCTCACGCGCCCGGTCGCGGTCAAGCGCGTGACGGGGCGCGACCCCGCCGACCCGACCCGGTGGTGGGTCGAGCGGGACAACCCCCGCGAGGGCGTCGACTCGTGGTCGGTCGGCTCGCTCGCCGAGGACGCCGTGCTCGCCCGCGTCCTGTTGCGACTCCCTTGCAGGAGAAGGCCCTTTGCGTGACGCAGCGACGTGCGTTGGGTACGTTGAAACCAGCGTCGCCCGCACCGCGGGCGATCCAGCCCCCACGAGAGGAAGGCACTCCATGCGACTTCGTGACATCTTCCGCATCACCCAGGCCAGCGCCCACTGCGACCTCCCCTGCGGCGTCTACGACCCCGCCCAGGCCCGCATCGAGGCCGAGTCGGTCCTCGCCATCATCAAGAAGGTCGCCGACAACGACGACCCCGACTTCCGCACCCGCGCGATCCTCATCAAGGAGCAGCGCAGCCAGCTCGTCAAGGAGCACCTGTGGGTGCTGTGGACGGACTACTTCAAGCCGCCGCACTTCGAGAAGTACCCGCAGCTGCACACCCTCGTGAACGAGGCCACCAAGCTCGCCGGCGCCGGCGGCACCAAGGGTGAGCTCGACCAGGCCAAGGCCGAGGAGCTGCTCGAGAAGATCGCCGAGATCGACAAGATCTTCAAGGAGACCAAGCAGGGCTGACCCCCCTTCGTCCTCCTGCGTGGCCGTCACCCTCCGGGGTGGCGGCCACGTTGTCGTCGTCAGACGTTGTCGTCGTCAGACGGCGCGCTCCATCACGGCCTGCTCGAGTGCGGCGACGACCTCCGGGTCGTAGTCGTACCCCAGACCGAGGTGCAGTCGCTCGAGCGCCACGGCCTGGGCGCGCGGGGAGCGGGCGCCCTCGGTGATGTCGTCCCAGGCATTGGCGACCCGCACGATGCGCGAGGCGATCGGGATGTGCTCGCCGAACTCGCGCGTTCGGCGGAAGGGGGTACGGACCTGGTCGAGCAGCGGGAGGAGCTCCGCGAGCTGCGGGGTCCCGGCCACCAGGCGCCGGGTCGAGTACGCGATCTGGGCCTCCTGGATCGCGGTGGCGTGGATCGTCGCGCCACCGCGCAGCGGCTCCGCCAGACCCAGCTGGCCCAGGTCGTGGAGCAGCGCCGTGCGCTCGACGAGGCGCAGGGCAGCGAGGTCCATCTCGAGCGAGCGACCGATCGCGACCGCGAGCCGAGCGACCCGCTGGGAGTGGCCGGGACGGGTGAGGCCGGCGACCTCGCTGAGCCGGGACATGGCGAGCATCGACTGCTCGAGGGCATCGCGGATGCCGATGACGCGCCGCACGGCCACGTACGTCAGGACGACGGGGATGATGAGCAGCGGGATCGCGGCCCACTCGAGGTAGGGGCTCGACAAAGCGATGAGCGGTCCGGTCGCGATCGTCGCGCCCCCGATCCCGGCCAGCGGCCCGACCTCGACCGCGAGCACTCGTGCCAGCGGCCGCTCCTCCCCCAGCCACAGCACGAGCGTCTCGAGCGCGCGCTCGACGAGACCACCCGCGAGAGCGGCCGCGAGCATGCCGAGCGCGCCCAGGGTGGACGAGTGGGCGGGGTCGAACGTCCACTCGACGAGGTTGTCCCCCCGGACCGCCGGGGAATGGGAGAGGTAGGTCGTGACGGCCACCCCCAGGAAGCGCGCACCGAGCGAGCCCTCGATGACCGAACCGCCCCGGGCCCGGACGAGGAGGCCACCGATGAGGATGCTCAGCCACACGACGGCCAGGACGGTCCAGCCGTCGACCACGGTGCCGGTGGACGCTGCGAGGACGAGCCCCAGCGCGGGCGCGGTCGTGAGCGGCGCGATGGCGCGACCGGCGACGACGAGCGGCACCTGCTCACCGATGATGATCGCGATGACGGCCACCACGGTGAAGCCGGTGAGGACGTCTGCGCTGAAGTTGGCGTTGATCGCGGCGTAGGACCCGATGAGGATCGCGCCGACGAAGAGGATCAGGCCGGATCGGCCGGGACGCTCGGTCACACCACGGCCTTCGGCAGCTGGTCCCGCTCGAGTGCCCGCCTCAGGGCCATGACGCACTTCGGGTCGAGGGCGTGCCCGGCCATGCGCTCGCAGGACGTGACCGCTTCCTCCGGGGACACCCCTTCGAGCACGCACGTGCCCCATGCGTCGGCGGTCGCGAGGACCCTGGCGCCGACCGGGATGCTGCGGCCGATGAGCCCGTGCGGCCGACCTTCGCCGTCGTAGCGCTCCTGGTGCGCGGTGATGATCTCCATCGACTCGTCGAGGAAGGCGATCGACCCGAAGACGCGGCGCGAGGCGTCGGCGTGGTCCCGGCGGCGGATGGCCGGCGGCGCGTCCTCGAGCGCGAGCTTGCCGACATCACGCAGGCGCGCGGCGGCCGTGACCTGGTCGACGACCCGCGCGGACAGACCCATGGTGGTCGCGATGGCGCCCGCTGCGGCGGCGACGACCCGCGCGTCCTCGGCGGCCCCCGGGTGGCGCAGCTCGAGCGCGCCGACGAAGGGGGCGAGCACGTCGTGCCGCGTCGCCCACTCCTCCGCGTGCTGACGCAGGCCCCACTGGATGACGAGGAGGGAAGGGAGGAAGAACAGGGCGGCGACCCACCCCAGGCCGGCGGGGGCCCAGAGGACGACGAGGAGGTAGGCCCCGACGATGGACAGCGCGTAGGCGGAGCTGGTCTGCTTCAGGACGTCGACGAGGACGACGCGCCACGGGGCGTTGGTGCTGAGCTGCAGGACCCCGGCGAGGAGGAACGCGTTGATGAGGCTCGCTGCGACCGCGGTGACGGCGACGCGCAGGGCGAGGTTCTGGGGGGTCGGCATCGTGTCGGTCATGCCCAGCTGCCAGCCTCCGGCCGCGGCGTAGGCGGCCGAGCCGGCGATGACGAGGAGAACACGCTGCGAGGCGTTGAAGACCCGCTTGACCGTGTTGTTGCGGTCGAGGAGGACGGGTAGGACCGCGACGACGATCGCCCCGACCGGTCCCACGAGGGGGATGGAGGCGATGTGGATCATGCCGGCGACCGACAGCTGGAAGGGCCCGACCGCCTGGGGCTTGCTGATCGAGGCGAGGCTGGCGACGACGAGCAGCGCCACGACCCAGCTCAGCTGGCGAGGGGGGCCCGCGAGGGCTACGGACGCACCTGCCGCGACCACCGCCAGGATGGCGACCGTCGCGACATAACCGTGCGTCGACCGGGACGGGGCCCCGGTCGACGCCGTGGTCAAGCTCAGGCGTCGGTGGACGGTGCGTCAGGCGACGGCAGCGCCCAGTCGACGCTGTTGGACTGGGCGCCGGCCCAGTCGACGCTGCGCTGAGCACCCGCCCAGTCGACGCTGGCGGCGCGCATCGCAGTGAAACCGGCGACACCGGTCAGGAGGGCGGCAGCGGCAAGGGCTACGGTGATTTTCTTCACGATCCTATGATGCCATCAATGTGGGTCAAAGAGGAAGGGTCATTGATAACGCTATGACACAATGACTCGTCGATCACCGCCCGGCACGTCGCCGGGGGCATCCAGCAAGGAGTCACCTCATGAGCAAGCGCGCCCGCAAGCGTCGCTCGCGCAAGGGCAAGTCCGCGAACCACGGCAAGAAGCCCAACGCCTGAGCATCTGCACCTCGTGCACTGAAGGGGGCCGCCCACCCGGGCCGGCCCCCTTCGTCATGCCTCGCGACGCCGAGTCTCGGGCCATGGCCACAAAACCCGGCTCTTTGCGACCATGCGCCACGTCTCGGGGGCCGGTCAGAGGAGGAGATCGCCGAGCCGGGTGATGAGCCGTCGGGTGTAGGCCGCCCTGACCAGGTGGATGTTGGTCATCTCCACGTACGTCCACCCCGCGGCTTCGAACCGCGCCCGACGGTCCCGCTCGTACTGCGCGCTCCGATCGGTGCGGTGCTGGTCGCCGTCGTACTCCGCCACGACCTTGGGCTCGCGCCACAGGAAGTCCGCGACGCCGATGAGGACGCCCCAGTCGTCGCAGACCCTGACGTTGAGCTCGGGCGTGGGCAGACCGTGGTCCCGGAACAGCAGCCGGGCCTCGGACTCCTACGGGGAGGCGGATCCCGGGTCGAGGAAGGGGGCGACCTCCCGCAGCGTGCGGATGCCGCGTCGGCCGGACAGCGTCTCGAGGTGGCGCAGGACCTGGGCCGGCGTCACGTCATGGTCGCGGAGCAGGGCGTCACCGGCGGCCACGAGCTGTGGGCGCGTCCAGCTGCCGGCCAGGTCCGACCAGGTGTGCAGGGCGGCGACGACCGGCAACCCGTGCACCTGCGTCACGGCGCGCGTCTCGAGGCCGTTGTGGCTGAGCACGCCGCGCCGCTCGAGCCACGGCCGGCCGCTGTCGCGACTGACGTGGACCGGCTCGTCGCGGCTCCACGGCCGGGGCGTGGGCAACCCGAGCAACCGGGCCGCCGTGAGATGACTGACGACTGCGTCCCGGGGCACCACCGAGCGGACCAGCCTCGCCAGCTCACCGACGTCGGACGGTCCCTGATCACCCGGGCGGAACCGCAGTCCGTGCGACGGGATCTCGAAGCCCGTGCGCAGACGCCCCCGGACGCCCAGGTCCCGCGCGTCGGCCATCGTGAAGCCGGCACCGGACAGGTCCCCCGGCAGCTGCTGCGGTCGTCTTCCCATGTACCGACCCCACCCTCCCCAGCGCCTCGGGCACAGCCCCACCGGCCTTCTGTGGACGGTGCGGGTCCGCCCCCTTCGCCTGTGGACTCATCGACACTCGGGCGATGGCCTCAAAAGTGGCGACATAGCGGCCATGAGCCGAGTCTCGGCGAGGGGGAATGAGGGGCCGGGCGAGGGCGTTGGACCCACCAGCACAACGGCCACGAAGGACAGGAGTGCACGTGCTGGTACTGCACGCCGGAGAGCGCACCGCCGCCCCGCTAGGGTGGAGCGCGATGACTGATCCCACGATTGACGAGCTGGAGGCCATGGCCGCAGCGGATGCCTCCGTCGACGTCTCCCAGGAGACGACGGAGGAGCGGCGCGCGCGCTTCGAGCGCGAGGCGATGCCGCTGCTCGACCAGCTGTACTCGGCCGCCCTTCGCACCACGCGCAACCCGACCGACGCCGAGGACCTCGTCCAGGAGACCTTCGCCAAGGCCTTCGCCGCCTTCCACCAGTACCGGCCGGGCACCAACCTCAAGGCGTGGATGTACCGCATCCTCACCAACACCTACATCAACAGCTACCGCAAGAAGCAGCGCGAGCCGAAGCAGTCCGACTCCCCCGAGATCGAGGACTACCAGCTCCACAAGGCCGAGCAGCACACCTCCAAGGGGCTGCGCTCCGCCGAGGTCGAGGCGCTCGACCGCATGCCCGACACCGAGGTCAAGCGCGCGCTGCAGGAGCTGCCCGAGGACTTCCGCATGGCGGTCTACCTCGCCGACGTCGAGGGCTTCGCCTACAAGGAGATCGCCGACATCATGGGCACGCCCATCGGCACCGTGATGTCGCGCCTGCACCGGGGACGTCGCCAGCTCCGCGAAAAGCTCACCGACTACGCCGCCGACCGCGGCATCGCATCCGCCAAGGAGGGTCAGGCATGAGCCACGACCCCGAGCACGTGGACTGCTCCCAGGCGCTCCACCGGATGATGGAGTACCTCGACGGCGAGATGTCGCGCGAGGACGCCCAGGGGATCGCCGAGCACCTCGCGCAGTGCGGCCCGTGCCTGGCCGAGCACGACCTCGACCAGGTCATGCGCCAGGTCCTCCAGCGCTCCTGCGCGCGGGAGCAGGCCCCGCCGCAGCTGCGCGCGACGATCATGCAGAAGATCACCACGATCTGCAACGACGGGTCGTGGACCGAAGTGACCCAGATCCGGCAGATCTCCACCGAGGGCTGAGCCGTACCCTGACGCCATGCGCGTCCTCGTCACCGGCGGAGCCGGGTACATCGGCTCCCACACCGTCGTCCAGCTCGTCGCCGCCGGCCACGAGCCGGTGGTCGTCGACAGCTTCGTCAACTCGCGCCCGTCGGTCATCGGCCGGCTCGAGGAGCTGACGGGCCGGCGGGTCGAGACGCACGGCTTCGACCTGCGGGACGCGGACAAGACCTCCGCGCTCCTGGGCGAAGGGGGGTTCGACGCCGTCATCCACTTCGCCGGCCTCAAGGCCGTGGGCGAGTCGAGCCGGATCCCGCTCGAGTACTACGAGAACAACCTCGGCACGACCTTCTCGCTCCTGCGGGCCATGGACCGGCAGGGAGTGCGCAGGCTCGTCTTCTCCTCGTCCGCCACGGTGTACGGCGAGACCGAGACCGTGCCCATGCCCGAAGAGCTCCCGACGAGCGCGACCAACCCCTACGGGTGGACGAAGGTCATGCAGGAGCAGATCCTGCGGGACGTCGCGGCGACCGGAGCCGTCCAGGTCGCGCTGCTGCGGTACTTCAACCCGGTGGGCGCGCACGCCTCGGGGCGGATCGGCGAGGACCCCCAAGGCACCCCCAACAACCTCATGCCCTTCATCGCGCAGGTGGCGGTCGGGCGGAGGGAGCGGCTCCGGGTCTTCGGCGGTGACTACCCCACGCCGGACGGGACCCCCCTTCGCGACTACATCCACGTCGAGGACCTCGCCGCCGGCCACGTCGCGGCGTTGCAGTACCTCGAGCGGCACCCCGAGACCCCGGTGCGCGAGTGGAACCTCGGGACCGGCCACGGCACGTCGGTGCTCGAGATGGTCGCCGCCTTCGCCGCCGCGAGCGGGCGCCCGGTCCCGTACGAGCTGGCCCCTCGCCGGGCCGGGGACCTCGCCGCCTGCTACGCGGACCCGAGCCGCGCCGAGGCCGAGCTCGGCTGGCGCGCGACGCGCACGATCGAGCAGATGTGTGCCGACACGTGGCGCTGGCAGTCGGCCAACCCGCAGGGCTACCCGGCCTAGACCCGCCCAGACGCGGGCAATGGCCGCTATCCGGGGTGGATAGCGGCCATCAGCCGAGTCTCGCGGTCAGCCGGCGAGGCGGAAGCGCGTCTGGCGGGCGCGCGCCTTCAGGCCCTTCATGCCGGACGTGCGCAGGATGCCCACGGCCTGCCGCAGCGAGGTGTCGTTGGGCAGGGAGAGGCGGATGATCTCGCTCCACGCCGAGCCGACCTGCTTGTGCAGCGGGCCGGTCAGGTACTCCAGCCCGTACTCCGCGAAGAGCGCCCGGATGCGCGGCGCGATCTCCGGGTAGCGGCGGCTGGGCATGTCGGGGAAGAGGTGGTGCTCGATCTGGTAGCTCAGGTGACCGGTGGCGATGTGCATCGGCGTCGAGCCGGAGATGTTGGCCGAGCCGAGCATCTGGCGCAGGTACCACTCGCCGCGGGTCTCCCCGTCGATCGAGTCCTTGGTGAAGGTCTTCACGCCGGCCGGGAAGTGACCGCACATGATGACCGAGTGCGTCCAGTAGTTGCGCACGAGGTTGGCGACCACGTTCGCGCCGAGGGTCGAGAGGAAGTTCGGCCCGGACAGCAGCGGGAAGAGGAGGTAGTCCTTCGCCGCCTGCTTCTTGATCTTGTTGACGACCTTGTTCGCCTCGGCCATCCACTCCGGGTTGTCCTTGCGGGTCGCCCAGTGCTTGCCGAGCTCCAGGTCGTACGCGGCGATGCCGTACTCGAAGAAGGTCGCGTTGATGAACTGCGTGATCGGCTGGATCAGGTAGCCCGGGTACCACTTCTGGGCGTCGTCGACGCGCATGATCCCGTAGCCGAGGTCGTTGTCGTGGCCGACGACGTTGGTGTACGTGTGGTGCACCTGGTTGTGGCTGTTCTTCCAGTGGTCCGCCGGGGTGACGTTGTCCCACTCCCACGTCGAGGAGTGGATCGCGGGGTCACGCATCCAGTCCCACTGGCCGTGGATGATGTTGTGCCCGACCTCCATGTTGTCGAGGATCTTCGACGCGCTGAGCGCGGCGGTGCCGGCGACCCAGGCGATCGGGTTGCCCGAGAAGAGCAGGGCCGCACGGCCACCGATCTCCAGGTAGCGCTGGGCCTTGATCACCCGACGGATGTACTGGGCGTCCTTCTCCCCCAACGAGTCCATGACGGACGCGCGGATCTCGTCGAGCTCGCGGCCGAGCTCCTCGATCCGCTCCGGGGTGAGGTGGGCGATGGGCGAGTCGGCGAGGTTGACGGTCGTGTGGACGACGTCGGCCTTGCCGCCGGTGATGCGGGCATCGGTCGCGCGGGGGCGCTCGAGAGTGGCAGTCATGGTCACTTCTCCTGGGTCTCGATGGTGCAGGAACCCGCGACGGCGGAGATGCAGGTCTGCACCTTCACCGGCGGGTCGTCGGGGGTCGTCGTGGTCAGGTCGCCGGTGCGCAGGTCGCGCACGGCGCCGTCGGTCATGGGCAGGACGCAGCTGAAGCAGATGCCCATCCGGCACCCGCTCGGCATGAGGACGCCGGCGTCCTCGGCGGCGTCGAGGATCGTCGTGGCGCCGTCGAGCTCGAGGGTGGTCGTGTCCGCCCCGGTACGAAGGGAGGCGGTCCCCCCTTCGCCGGCCTCGACGATCGTCGGGCGGAAGCGCTCCACGTGGAGCAGGTCGCTGTGGCCAGCGGCCTCGTAGTGGGTCTCGAAGGCGTCAAGCATCGGGGCGGGCCCGCAGATCCAGGTCTCGCGGTCGCGCCAGTCGGGGACGAGCTCGTCGAGCAGGTCGGGCGTGAACATGCCCTCGTCGTCGGTGTGGCGGACCATGACGCGGACGCCCGGCGCCGGGCTGGCGAGCTCCTTGGCGAAGATCACGTCGTCGGCCGTCGGCGCGGAGTGCGCGTGGACGACGTCGAGCCCGTCGAAGTCGTGGTTGCGCAGCATGCCCATGACCGGCGTGATGCCGGAGCCACCGGTGAGGAAGAGGACCTTGGCGGGGACGGTCTGCGGGAGCATGAAGTCGCCGGTCGCCTGGTCGAGCTGGACGATCGTGCCCGGTCGGGCGTGGTGCACGAGGTGCCGGGAGACGAGACCGTCGGGCATCGCCTTGACGGTGATCGAGATGAGACCGTCACGAGCGCTCGTGTCGGAGGTCAGCGAGTACGCGCGCCAGTGGCGGCGGCCGTCGACGTCAACACCCAGGCGGATGTACTGGCCGGGCGCGTGGCCCTGCCAGTCCCGGCCGGGACGGATGGTGACGGTGGCGGCGTCGCGGGTCTCGGGCACGACCGAGACGATGCGGCCGCGCAGGTCGGCCCCGGAGCGAAGGGGGGCGAAGAGGTCGAGGTACTCCTCGGGCACGACCGGCGTGGCCAGGCCGCGCGCGATGCGGACAGCCGTGTCGCGGGCCTTCAGCAAGGGCTGGGTCCGGACGGCGTCACGGGTCGCGAAAGTTGTCATGTGTCCATCCTCCCGCCTCAACAGGTGCCGGACCATGTCTCTCGCGAGTAGGCTTTGGTGCAATGAATTGTTCGCTGAGGACAAAGGACGCCCATGAGCACCCCGGATCTCGCGCTCGACGAGACGACCGTCACGGCCGTCCGCTCCCACCTGCCGCGGGTCGCCAAGCTCGTCGTCGCCGAGGTCATGGAGCAGGTGCCGGCCTACGACGTGCCCTTCCAGGGGCGGATGGGGCGGGTCATCGAGAAGGCGGTGCAGGTCTCGCTCGAGAGCTTCGTCGCGCTGGCCTCCGGGTCCGCACCCCAGGGCGCGCCCGTCGGGGTCGGTGCCGCCGCCGCCAGCGAGCTGGGCCGGGCCGAGGCCCGCAACGGCCGGCCCGTCGAGGCGCTGCTCGCCGCCTACCGCGTCGGCGCCCGGGCCGCGTGGCGCGAGCTGTCCGTCGAGGCCCTGGCCGCCGGTGTGGACGCCCCCACGCTGGGGCGCTTCGCCGAGCTCGTCTTCACCTACATCGACGAGCTGTCCGCCGCCTCCGTCGCCGGGCACAACCAGGAGACGAGCAGTGCCGAGCGCGACCGCATCGTCCACCTCGACCGGCTCACCCGCGGGCTCCTCACCGGCCTCGGGGAGGTCGAGCTCGACGGTGCGGCGGCCGCCGCGCGCTGGACCCCGCCCCGCACGCTCACCGCCGTCCTCGTCCCCCGCGGCCGACTGCCCGCGACGGCCGGCCTGCTCGACCCGCGCACCCTCACCCTCGGCGAGGACCTGCCCGTCGCCGACGCCGTCGTGACCCGCTCGGTGCTGCTCGTCCCCGACAGCGGGGGGCCCTCCCGGCAGCGGCTGCTCGCCCTCCTGGAGGGGCACGACGCCGTCGTCGGCCCCGCCCGTCCGTGGAAGCGAGCCCACGAGTCCTACGAGCGTGCCGCCCGCGCCGTCGACCTCGGCCCCGGGGTCGTCGACACCGACGCCGTGCTGCCCGAGCTGGTGCTGCAGGCCGACCCGGCCGCGCTGGCCGACCTGCGCGAGGCGGCGTTGGCCCCCTTCGCGGAGGTGGGTGAGGGCGCGGCCGACCGCCTCGCGGAGACCTTGCGCGCGTGGCTGCTGCTGCAGGGCCGCCGCGAGCTCGTCGCCGAGAGCCTGCACGTGCACCCGCAGACCGTGCGGTACCGCATGAACCAGGTGCGCGACCTCTTCGGCGAGCGCCTCGACGACCCCGACGAGGTGCTGACGATCCTGCTGGCCCTCGGCCGCGGGCGGTGACCGCTGACCTGCATTCCCCTAGGGCAATGGCACATCTTGACGTCGAGAGTCTGCATTGCCCTAGGGGAATGCAGACTCCACCCAGCGGACGACGGACTCGGCGACGGCGCCACCGCCGGTGAAGGAGTGGGTGCCGGGGGCCTCGTCGACACCGACCACGCCCGGGCCGATCCCTGCGGCGGCGAGCGCCGTGCGCACGTCGTCCGGGCAGCCGAAGGGGTCCCGAGCCCCCTGCACGACGTGCACCGGCAGGCCCGCCTCGACCGGGAGGACGAGCTCGTCGATGCGGGACCTGTCCGGCCCCTTGCCGGGCGGCACGAGCGGGAAGGACAGCGCGAGCACCCCGCCGGCGCCGAGCTCCGGCGCCAGCCGGCAGGACACCCTGGCCCCGGCGCTGCGTCCGCCGAAGACCACCGGGCCGGGGAGGGAGTCCCGCGCTCCTGCGACGATCTCCCGCCAGGCGGCGTCGAGCTTCGGCGGCATGGGCGCGACCTTCTTGCCGGCGACCTTCCACGGCATCTCCACGAGCGCCACCTGCCAGCCGTGCTCCGGCAGGGTCGCCGCGATCGCCACGAGGTCCTTGGCGTCGACGCCCCCGCCCGCGCCGTGGGTGAGGAGCAGGGTGCCGCGTGGGTCCCCCTTCGCCTCGGTGACGTGGAGGCGCGCCGGGCCCTGGGTGGTGGGCACCTCATCCATCCCGGCCCCCGTGGATCTCCCCGGTCTCCGGGTCGACGACGCCGACGAGCTCCGACTCCGGCAGCGGCGTGAGCAGCCCGGGGCCGTTGTTGCGCGTGGCGTTGACCGCGGTCGAGATCGGGTACGCGGCGAACCGCCCCGGCTGCGCGAAGGCGAGCATCTCCCCCACCTCGGCGAGGTCGGTGAGGGTCGGGTCGAGCCAGCGCGCCCAGTCCCGCGGCTCGAGCACGAGCGGCTGCCGGTCGTGGATGCGGTCCATGCCGGGGTCGGCTGCCGTCGTGATGATCGTGAAGGTCGTCAGCCACGCGTCCGGGTCGTCGTTGTCCGCCACGGCCCGGTCCCGCCAGAACTCGTACAGCCCCGCGAAGGCTAGGTCCGCCCCGTCGCCGCGGTGGACGAAGAAGGGCTGCTTGCGCGGCTTCCCCTTCGCATCTGTCGCGACGGGCGAGACCTGCCACTCGTACCAGCCCGCGGCCGGCACGAGGCAGCGCCGGCTCGCCGCGGCCTTGGCGAAGCTCGACTTCTCCAGCACGGTCTCCGCGCGGGCGTTGGTCATCCGCAGGCCGACCTTCGTCTCCTTCGCCCACGACGGCACGAGGCCCCACGTGAGCAGCCGCAGCTGGCGAAGGGGGTCGCCCGGCTCGTCCTTCGACGCGCGGGTGAGCACCACGGGCGCCTGCTTGGTCGGCGCCATGTTGTGGTCCGGCCGGCCGGGCGGCGGGTCCTGGGGCGACTTCAGGAGCGAGCGGGCCGGGTCGCCCGTCCGGTCCACGTCGATCTCGAACTCCTCGACGAGGTCATCGGGGCCGGCCGTTGCCGCATAGCGTCCGCACACCCTCCGAGCGTAGGCCCACCGGGATCGCGACTACGGTAGTCACGTACCCGTCGGGACCTCCCCGGCGACGTCCACGACGACAAGGAGGCACCACCATGATCGTTCGTCGCATCGCCCGCCCGCTGCTGGCCGGCATCTTCGTGTGGGGTGGCATCAACGCCCTGCGCTACCCCTCGGCCCACGCCCCCGCCGCCGAGAAGGTCACCAAGCCCCTCGCGGCCAAGACCCAGCTCCCGGACGACACCGAGATGCTCGTGCGCGCCAACGGCGCCGCGATGGTCCTCGGTGGCGCCCTCCTCGCCACGGGCAAGGCCCCGCGCCTCGCCTCGACCGTCCTCATGGGCACGCTCGTGCCGACCGCTGCCACGCACGACTTCTGGACCGAGTCGGACCCGCAGGCCAAGCAGGGCAAGATGACGCAGTTCATCAAGGACCTGTCACTCATGGGTGGCCTGATGCTCGCCGCCGTCGACACCGCGGGCAAGCCCGGCGTCACCTACCGCGCCAAGCTCGCCGGTGAGAGCGTCGGGCGCACCGCGCGCCACGCCCGCCAGGCCGCTCGTCGCGAGGCCAAGCTGGCCGCCCTCCAGGCGAAGAACGCGGTGTCCTGACCCGCGATGACCAGTCCTGATTGGCATGCCCCGGCGGCGTCCGGCCGCCTCGACGCGACCGTGACGCTGCCGGGGAGCAAGTCCCTCACCAACCGTTACCTCGTCCTCGCCGCACTGGCGACCGACACCTCCCGGCTGCGCCGCCCCCTTCGCTCCCGGGACACCGAGCTCATGGCCCAGGCGCTGCGCCAGCTCGGCGCCGGCGTCGACGACGCCACCTCCCTCGGCGGCTCCCCCGACTGGATCATCACGCCGGCGACGCTGCGCGGCGGCCGCACCGTCGACTGCGGCCTCGCGGGGACGGTGATGCGCTTCCTCCCGCCCGTCGCGGCGCTCGCGTCGGGGCCGGTGACCTTCGACGGCGACGAGCACGCTCGGGTGCGGCCCATGGCCGCGATCATCGACGCCCTCCGGGACCTCGGGGTGGGCGTCGAGGACGAAGGGCGAGGGACCCTCCCCTTCGTCGTGCAGGGTGAGGGGTCCGTGCGCGGAGGCCGGGTCGTGCTCGACGCCTCCGCGTCCTCGCAGTTCATCTCGGCGCTGCTGCTCGTCGGGTCTCGCTTCGAGGAGGGGATCACGGTCGTCCACGACGGCAAGCCGGTCCCCTCGCTCCCCCACATCGAGATGACCGTCGAGACGCTGCGCGACGCCGGCGCCGCGGTCGACGACTCCGAGGCCAACACCTGGCGGGTCGAGCCCGGTGAGCTGCTCCCGCTCGACGTCACCGTCGAGCCGGACCTGTCCAACGCGGCCCCCTTCCTCGCCGCCGCGCTCGTCGCCGGCGGCTCGGTGTCGGTGCCCGACTGGCCGCAGCACACGACGCAGGCCGGCGACATGATCCGCAACGTGCTCGACGAGATGGGTGCCGACGTCACCCTGGACTCGCGGCGCCTCACCGTCACCGGCGAAGGGCGCCCGGGCGGCATCGACGTCGACCTCCACGACGCCGCCGAGCTGACCCCGGTCGTCGCGGCCCTCGCCGCGTGCGCGGACGGCCCGTCGATCATCCGCGGCGTCGCGCACATCCGCGGCCACGAGACCGACCGGATCAGCGCCCTCTCGCGCGAGCTGGGTGGTCTCGGCGTCGGGGTCACCGAGCTCGAGGATGGGCTGAGGATCGACCCGGCACCCCTGCGGCCGAGCACCTTCCACACCTACGCCGACCACCGCATGGTGATGGCGGGAGCGCTCCTGGCGCTGCGGGCGCCGGGCACGGTCATCGAGGACCCGGCGACGGTCGGCAAGACGCTGCCCGACTTCGTGCAGCTCTGGGAGTCCGCGGTGGAGACGGGCGGCTGATGGGCCGGTCGGCGCGCAGCTGGGACGAGTCGGACGTGCGGGTGCGCCCCAACCGTCGTGGCTCCCGGCCGCGCACCAAGGACCGGCCCAAGCACGAGGACGCCGTCGTGGGACGCGTGACGGCGGTCGACCGCGGTCGCTGGACCACCCTCGTGCCGGCCACCGGCTCCGAGCCCGAGCGGGTCGTCATCGCCATGCGCGCCCGTGAGCTCGGGCGCTCACCGGTCGTCGTCGGTGACGACGTCGCGATGGTCGGCGACACCAGCGGTCGGCCCGACGGCCTCGCCCGCATCGTGCGGATCCAGGAGCGCTCCACGGTGCTGCGCCGCACCGCCGACGACACCGACCCGGTGGAGCGCGTCATCGTCGCCAACGCCGACCAGCTCGTCGTCGTCTCGGCGCTCGCCGACCCCGAGCCGCGGCCCCGGCTCATCGACCGCTGCCTCGTCGCGGCCTACGACGCCGGCATGGACCCGCTGCTCGTGCTCACCAAGTCCGACCTGGCCTCGGCGGAGGACTTCCTGGCCCAGTACGCGCCGCTCGACGTCCCGCACGTCGTCACCTCCGTCCTCACCGAGGGCAGCGAGGGCCTGGCCGAGCTGCGCCGCCGCCTCGCCGGCCGGGTGTCCGTGCTCGTGGGGCACTCGGGGGTGGGCAAGTCGACGCTCGTCAACGCGCTGTGCCCGGCCGCGCACCGGGCGACGGGACATGTCAACGATGTCACGGGCAGGGGCCGCCACACCTCGACGAGCGCCCTCGCGCTGCGTCTGCCGCTGGTCGACGGGGCCTCGACCGAGTCGTCCCGATCGGACCCGGACGCAGCCGGGTGGATCATCGACACCCCGGGGATCCGGTCCTTCGGCCTCGCGCACGTCGAGGCCGACACGATCATCGGGCACTTCCCCGAGCTCGCCGAGGGCGCCGACGTCGGTTGCCCCCGCGGCTGCACCCACGACGAGCCCGACTGCGCCCTGGACGCGTGGGTCGCCGAGGGCCACGCGGGGTCGGGCGGGGAGCTGCGGCTGGACTCCCTTCGTCGGCTGCTGCGGGCACGCTCCGGCGAGGAGGGCCACGGCTGACGCTGGCGGACAGGTACTTTGGCGGCATGCTCCCCTCCGACTACGCCGATGACCTGCGCCTCGCCCACGTGCTGGCCGACCAGGTCGAGCGGATCACGATGGCACGGTTCCAGGCCTCCGACCTCGTCGTCGAGTCCAAGCCGGACCTGACCCCGGTCAGCGACGCCGACCGCAGCTGCGAGGAAGCCATCCGCGCCCAGCTGAGCCGCGCCCGCGGCCGCGACGCGATCCTCGGGGAGGAGTTCGGCAGCACCGGCACCTCCCAGCGTCGCTGGATCATCGACCCGATCGACGGCACCAAGAACTACGTCCGCGGCGTGCCCGTCTGGGCCACGCTCATCGGCCTCGTCGACGGCGAGGACTGCGTCGTCGGCCTCGTCGCCGCGCCGGCGCTCGGTCGCCGCTGGTGGGCCGCCAAGGGCGCGGGGGCGTGGACCGGCCGCTCGCTCTCCCAGGCCAAGCAGATCAGGGCCTCCCGGGTCTCGCGGCTCCAGGACGCCTCCCTGTCGTACAGCTCGCTGGAGGGCTGGCGCGAGCGCGGCCGCGGCAGGGCCTTCCTCAACCTCACCTCGGACCTGTGGCGCACGCGTGCGTACGGGGACTTCTGGTCGTACATGCTCGTCGCCGAGGGCGCGGTCGACATCGCCGCCGAGCCCGACCTCGAGGTCTACGACATGGCCGCGCTCGTCGCCATCGTCGAGGAGGCCGGCGGCCGGTTCACCTCGCTCGAGGGCGCACCGGGCCCCTGGGGCGGCAACGCCGTGGCCTCCAACGGCTTGCTGCACGACGAGGTGCTGGCCCGGTTGTCGCCCGACGCCTGAGGGGGTGTGGTTGTGTGTTGAAGTGGTAGCTGGCAGCGCCGGCACCCATGTCCACGAGGTTGCTGGCTCGCAGGACTACCGGTTCAACACACAACCATCGGCTCAGAGAGCCCACCGCTCGGGTGGATCCAGGTGCCGACCGCTGCGGATCACCCGGAGCAAGGTGTCCGAAGTCCGGCGCCATCCGGCGAAGACCATCCAGTGCGTCAGGCGCGTCGTGAAGTATCCGAGCTCGAGGGCCCGCAGGTCTCGCGCACGGTCAGTGGCGTAGGTCGTCACCCCGGTGTGGTGCGCTCGGCTGTCGCACTCGAGGATCCACCGTCGCCCGGCCAGGTTGTCCACCCTCCCCACACCGTCGATCTCCACCTGCGGGGTGACCGTCACGTTGTGCAGCTGCATGAAGAGCCTGGCCTTGCTCTCGGTCCCGGACTGCGCCAGGCCGGAGGCGCGCGCCAGAACGCGGGCCACCCCCCGCGGTGCGCCCTCGGCCAGGTCCCTCACCTGCTGTGCGCCGAGTAGACCCTGGTGGAGCGCGGAGTCCACGATGATCCCGACATCCAGCGGGTCCAGGCAGCCCATCGCGTGCCTCAGCGCGAGCTGGGGTGAGGCGACAGCAGAGTCCTCGGGCCATCGGTGGTGCCACCCGTGCCCCACGAACCCGGGGGGTGTGCTCCCTCGACGCGAGTAGACGTGCACGCCCGCAACCGGGGGGACCCACAGCCCGTGCTGCTCTGCCGCCGTGGTGCAGGTCGGCCGCAGTCCCTCGGCCAGCGCCGCCCGGACCTCCTGCGGTGCGTCGGGCGAGACATAGTACCGACCGACCCTCAGTACCTCGCCTCGTGCCACGGCCGCGGCCAGCTCGCGCGCAGTCCCCCGCCACTGGTCCCGTGTCCTGATCATCGGACCAGCACAGCCGCCGACCGGCCCGCCGCGCAGGGGATATGCGGACCTGTGGACAGGCGGCCCAGGTCAAGGTGGTGTGTTGAAGAGGTAGCCCCGGGAGCCGGTATCCCCGAATACCGGGTCCCCGGCTCGCAGGACTACCGGTTCAACGCACAACCATCAGGTGGGGACGACGGTCACCGGACCCAGACCGAGGGCCTCGACCTCGTCCCGGTACGTCGACGCGTCACCCACGACGACGATCGTCCAGCTGTGGTCGACGTGCGAGCGCCAGGCTGCGTCGAGGTCGGCCGGGGTCAGCTCGCGCATGGCGGCGATGACGTCGCTGGTGAAGGTGAGCGGCAGCTCGTCGCCCGCCAGCCCGACCGTCTCGTCGGCGATGGCGTCGGCGGTGTCGTAGCGGCCGGGTGCGGTGAGGGTCAGGAAGTCGATCCCGGCGCGGGTCTCGGCCTCGGAGAAGCCTTCGCCGACGCCGTCGAGGATCTCGCGCAGCAGGCGGAGGGAGTCGACCGTCGCGTCGGCGCGCACCGACCCCGAGATGGCGAAGGCGGACCCGACCTGGCGCGGCCGGAAGCCGGCTCGGATGCCGTAGGTGTAGCCCTTGTCCTCGCGCAGCACCTGGTCGATGCGGGCGTTGGGTGCACCACCGACGACATAGGCGATGACCGGGAAGGGGGCCCAGCCCGAGTCGACCCGCCGGTCCGGGCCCGGCCCGCCGATGAGGATCTCGGACTGCACGGAGCCCGGCCGGTCGACGAGCACGACGCGCGCCGCGTCGGCGGCCCGGGGCGCCGGCGTGCGGTCGACCGACACCGTACGACCACCGGTCGTCCACGCACCGAGCGACCCCGTGAGGAGCTCCTCGATGTCGATCCCGGTGAGGTCGCCGGCGACGACGATGGTCGCGCCCTCGGGGTGCACGTGCGTCGCGTGGAAGTCGACGACGTCCTGGCGCGTGATCGCGGCGACGCTCTCGGGGGTCCCCGACCCGGGACGGCTGGCCCGGCTGTCCGCGGCGTAGTACGTCGCGGCCCACTCCTTGAGCGCCCGACGACTGGCGGAGGCGCGCTCCTGCTCGATCTCGGCCAGGCGGGTGCGCCGCAGCCGCGCGACCTCCTCCTCGGCGAAGGCCGGCTCGGTGATGCACTCGGTGAGCAGGTCCAGCGCCGCGGCGAGGTTGCGCTGCGGGACGTCCATGTCGACGCCGAGCGTGGCCTCGCTCATCCCGGCACCGATGGCCACGCCACGGCGCTCGAGCAACTCAGACAGCTCGCGCTGCCCGTGCGTGCGGGTGCCCTCGTCGAGCAGCCGCGCCATGATCCACGCGACCCCCTCGACCTCGCGCGGCTCGTGCCGCAGCGCGGCCGGGATCGTCACCCGCACCGAGACGACGTACTGCCCCGGCACGTCGTGGACGAGCGCCCGGATGCCGTTGGGCAGCTCGATCTCGCGCGGCTGCGGGAAGGACCAGTCGGCCGGAGGAGCGACCTGCGGACGGGGCACGATCGTGGTGCTCATGCGGCCACCTCCTGGGCGACGCGGTAGACGACGGCGGCTCGGGAGTGCGGACGCAGCCAGCGGTCCGCGGCGGCGCGCACCTGCTCGGGCGTCACCTCCGCGAGATGGTCGAGGAAGGTGTTGACGTAGCCGGGGTCGTCGTGGAGGCAGGTGTAGTGCCCGATGACGTCGGCCCGCTCGTCCTTGGCGGCCAGCGCCGAGAGCCACCCGCGCTCGGCCTGCGCCTTGACCGCCTCCATCTGCTCAGTTGTCGGCCCGGCATCGGCGAAGGCCGTCAGCTCCGCGCAGATCCGCTCCTCGAGCATGTCGGTGTCGACGCCCTCGGCCACGTCGGCGACGACGAGCCCGAGCGAGACGCCGTCGACGAACCCCATCGCCCCGACGTCGACGCTGTTGGCCAGCTGCTCCTCCCGCACGAGCGTCTGCTCGAGCGGGGAGAAGCTCAGCCCGCCGAGGCAGTCCAGCGCCATCGAGGCGGCGAGGAACTCGTCCCGGGTGTCGCCCCCTTCGGCGGGGAGCCGGAAGGCGAGGTGGATGCGGTCGTTGGGGACCTCGTCGGCCACCTCGACCCGCACCGGCTCGTCGAGCGGCGGCAGCGGGTCGACCGGCGCGCGGCGCGGAGCGGCCCGGTGCGTGATGTGCCCGAAGTAGCGCTCGGCCAGCTCGACCGCCCGCTCCGCGGTGACGTCACCGACGATCGTCAGGACCGTGTTGTCCGGCGCGTAGTGGGCAGTGAAGAAGTCGTGCACGTCCTGCACGGACGCGGCGTCGAGGTCCTCCATGGACCCGATCGTCGGGTGGTGGTAGGGGTGCCCCTCCGGGAAGACCGTGGCGTAGACGGTGGTGAGCGCCTGGCCGTAGGGCTGGTTGTCGTACCGCTGGCGCTTCTCCTCCTTGACCACGTCGCGCTGGTTGTCGAGGTTGGCCTGGTTGACGGCAGCGAGGAGGTTGGCGTGCCGGTCGGCCTCGAGCCACAGCGCCAGCTCGAGCGCCCCCGAGGGGATCGTCTCGAAGTAGTTGGTCCGGTCGAACCACGTCGTCGCGTTGAGCCGCCCACCCACGCCCATGAGCGCCTGGAAGTGCTCGCCGTTGTCGACGTGCTCGCTCCCCTGGAACATCAGGTGCTCGAAGAGGTGCGCGAAGCCCGTCCTCCCCGGCTCCTCGTGGCGGGAGCCGACCCCGACCCACAGGTTGACCGTGACGGTCGGCGTCGTGGCGTCGGGCTGCACGACCACGCGCAGCCCGTTGGCGAGGGTGTGGTCCTCGATGGTGAAGTCCAGGGGCATGCAGGCACCCTACGTCGCGTCGCGCTGCTCCTCGTGACCGCGGCGCGGCAGCTCCGGGTAGGCGTCGGGACCGAGGTCCTCCATCGCCCGCCGCGCGAAGACCTGCTGCATCGTCGTCACCCGCTCGTTGCGGTTGTTGCCCAGGAAGGTGATCATCCAGTTGAGCAGCGTCGAGATGCGGTTCTTGAAGCCGACCATCGCCATGAGGTGCACGGCGAGCCACGCCAGCCAGGCGACGAAGCCGGAGAAGCTGATCTTGCCGATGCTCGCGACGGCGGAGTACTTCGAGATCGTCGCCATCGAGCCCTTGTCCTTGTAGACGAAGGGTGCCTGCGGCTCCTTGCCCTCGAGCCGGCCGAGGATCTCCCTGGCCGCGTAGCGACCGCCCTGGATCGCGAGCTGCGCGACGCCCGGGTAGCCCTTGAGGTTGATCATGTCGCCGAGGAGGAAGACCTCGGGATGGCCCTTGAGGGTCAGGTTGTCCTCGACCAGGACGCGCCCGGCGCGGTCGGTCTCGGCACCGGCCTGGTCGGCGACCATGGTGCCGAGCCCGGAGGCGGCGACACCGGCGGCCCAGACCTTGGTCACGGCCTCGATGCGCCGCGTCGAGCCGTCCTTGTACTTCACGTCGAGCCCGGTGCCGTCGACGTCGGTGACCATCGCGCCGAGCTGGACCTCGACCCCGCGCTTCTCGAGGCTCGCGCGGGCCTTGCCGCCGAGGTGGTCACCGAAGGTGGGCAGCACCTGGTCGGCGCCGTCGAGGAGCACGACGCGGGCGTCGCGCGGGTTGATGTGGCGGAACTCGTGGCGGAGCGTCTTGTGCGACAGCTCGGCGATCTGGCCGGCCATCTCGACACCGGTCGGGCCCGCGCCGACGACGACGAAGGTCAGCAGCCGCTCGCGGTCCTGCGGGTCGGTCGTGGTCTCGGCGAGCTCGAAGGCGCCGAAGATGCGCCCGCGCAGCTCGAGCGCGTTGTCGATGTCCTTCATGCCGGGGGCGTAGCGGGCGAAGTGGTCGTTGCCGAAGTACGACTGCCCGGCGCCGGCGGCGATGATCAGGCTGTCGTACGGGGTGACCGTCTGCTGGCCCAGCGAGCGGGAGGTGACGGTGCGCGCCTCGATGTCGATGTCCTCGACGTCGCCGAGGATCGTGCGCACGTTCTTGTCGCGGGCGAGGATGTCGCGCGTCGCGGGGGCGATGTCGCCCTCGGAGAGGATGCCGGTGGCCACCTGGTACAGCAGCGGCTGGAAGAGGTGGTGGCCGGTGCGCGAGACGAGGGTCACCTCGACGTCCTTGCCGCTCAGGGCCTTGGCGGAGAACAGACCGCCGAAGCCGGACCCGATGATGACGACGCGGTGCTTGCCAGAGTTAGCGCTCACACGTCCCATTGTGACCCAGCCCTGACGAAGGGAGAAATCCCTGCGGCCTCCGAGGGGCCGGTTGTGACGGACGAGACACCCGCCACGTCAGCGCCCCGTCGCGTAGGCGTGGCTGGCGCGCACGATGCCCTCGACGACGTCGACCTCATGGGGGGTGCGCGGGCCGAAGACCATGACGAAGCCGGCGGACAGGCGCGTACCGGCCCAGTGGTGGAAGGTGCCCCACCCGCGGGCCACGAGGTCGGCGGCCTGCTCCGGCGGCAGCGCGAGGTGCATCGAGCCGTCCTCGGCCGGGTGCAGGTGGGCGAACTCCCCGACCTGCGGCACGAGGAAGGCCGGCTCCGGCCCCTCGGGGGCGTCGAGGACGAGGGCGCGCGCTCCCGGGACCGAGATCTGCGAGTCCACGACGGCGACGCCCGCGAGCCCGCGCACCCGCTCGAAGAGCGTGCCCTGCAGCTCGACCGGCGCGTTGTCGCTCAGCTGCTGCTGCGGGATGGACCACGCGACGTCGGGGCGACCCCCTTCGCGCGGGTCGAGGCGACCACCGGCGAGGGTGGGCCACGCGACGTCCTGGGGCGCACCGACGGGGGCGGCACCGAAGGCACCCAGGTGGTGCACTCGGGCGGCGACCCACTGCGCGAGGCGGTGCACCCCGGTACCGGTGAGGTGGTGGCCGCCCGGCTCGCGGATGGCCGTGACGGGCGCGCCGGAGTCGCGGGTCAGGTGGTCCCAGGTGCGGTCGAGCAGCTCACGCGGGATGACGTGGTCACCCTCGCCCTGCGCGACGAAGACCGGCAGGTGCGCCAGGGCGCCGGCCTCGACCGGCACGCCCGCGTCGAAGGGCAGCGTGCCGTAGAGGATCGCGGCACCGGCGTACCGCGACGGGTCACCGAGCACGAGGCCGCCGGCGAAGGCCGCTCCCCCGCTGAACCCGATGAGCAGCACGGGGCGCCCGGTCGGCGCGACCTCGTCGAGCCACCCGCGGAACCACGCCATGTGCTCGGCGAGCGACTCCGCGACCGGCCGGCCGATGCCGCGGTTGGCGAACCACGCGTAGCCACCGCCCTCGGCGATGGGCGCGCGCACGGCGGCGTACGCGGGGCCGACGGGCAGGTGGTCCGCGAGCCCGATGATCTGCTGCTCGTCCGAGCCGCGGCCGTGCAGGAGCACGACGAGCGGCGCGGTCGGGTCGGTGGAACCGGCGGTCGCGACGACGGGGGTCGTGGAGGTGCGCATGGTGAAGCCCTTCGGTTGTCAGTACAACCAAGATACGAAGAGAGTAGTTGTCGCGTCAAGTACTTGCCTGCTCCTAGACTCACGGCCGTGGACCGACCGGACGTCATGTGGCACCACCGGGCCTCGACCCACGACGCCCTCCGCGCGCACGTCGACCACCCCCTGCCGGTCACCACGGGTCACCTCTGCCCGGCCTGCGGCTCGGGCTCCCACGGCCGCCCGTGGGTGCGCTTGGCGGACGGCAGCTCGCCGCACGTGAGCCTCTCCCGCTGCGGCGACCACGTGCTCACCGCCGTCGCCGCGAGCCCCGTCGGCGTCGACGTCGAGTCGCTCGAGGCGGTCGCGGCCCGCTGGGACCCGGCTCTCGTGCTCCGCCCGGACGAGCGCGCCGACACCCCCGCCGAGCGCGCGGCGACGTGGTGCCGCAAGGAGGCGGTCCTCAAGGCGCTCGGCACCGGGCTGCGCACACCGATGACCCAGATCCGCCTCGCCGAGTGGCAGCTCGTCGACCTCGAGGCCCCCGCCGGGCTCGTGGCCGCGGTGGCCGTGCTCGGGTCTCAGACGGGCAGCGGCGGCAGCTCGACGGAGTAGAGCCACTCCTCGAAGAGCCCGCCGAGGTCCTCACCCGTCACCCTCTCGACGTGCTCGACGAACATCGCCGTCGTGACATTGCCGTGGCGGTGCGTATCGGCCCAGGTGCGCAGCGCGTCGAAGAACCTCGCGTCCCCCACCCTCGCCCTCAGCGCGTGCAGGGTGAGCGCGCCGCGCTTGTAGACGCGGTCGTCGAACATCAGTTCGGGGCCCGGGTCCCCGAGGAGCAGGTCGGGCCCGTCGTCGTCACGGACCCTGGCGTGGTGCACCTCGGCGCGCTCACCGACGGTCATCAGGCCGATGCGCTCGGACCACAGCCACTCGGAGTAGCAGGCGAACCCCTCGTGCAGCCAGATGTCACGCCAGTGCGTGAGCGTCACCGAGTTGCCCCACCACTGGTGGCTCAGCTCGTGGGCGACGAGGCGGATGCACTCCCAGTCGTCGCACATGAAGTTGCGGCCGAAGGTCGACAGCCCCTGCGACTCGAGCGGGATCTCCAGGTCGTCGTCGGTGATCACCGCGGTGTACGACTCGAAGGGGTAGTCGCCGAAGGTCTCGGTGAAGAAGCCGAGCATCTGCGGCTGCATGCCGAAGGCGGCCTCGAAGCCCTCGCGCGGGCGGTCCTTGGGCGCGACGACGCGCACCGGCACGGGGGCGCCGGTCTGCTCGATGACCTCGTAGCGGCCGATCTGCACCGTGGCGAGGTAGGTGGGCATCGGCGCCTGCTGCGTGTAGCGCCACGTGACCGCGCGGCCCTGGGTCTGCCCGGCGAGCTCACCGGCGACGGCCACGTGGTAGCCCTTGGGCACGGTGAGCGCGATGTCGTAGGTCGCCTTGTCGTCCGGGCGGTCGTTGCACGGGAACCACGAGGGGGCGCCGTGCGGCTGGGCCGCGACGATGACCCCGTCCTCGAGCTCCTCCCAGCCGGCCTCGCCGAGCTTGCGGCTGCGGATCGGCTTGGGGTTGCCGGAGTAGCGCACCCGGACCTCGAAGTCCTCTCCCTCGGGGACCGTCCGCCCGAGCTGCACGGTGACGCGACCGAGGTGGGCCCGGTGCTTGGCGACCGCACCGTCGACGTGGACCTTGACCGCGCGAAGGGAGTGGAGGTCGAGGTCGATCCGGTCGATCGGCTCGTTGGCCCGGCACCGCAGGGTCGCCTCGCCGTCGAGCCGGTTGCCGTCGACGCGGTAGCCGATCTCGAGGTCGTAGTGCTCGACGTCGTAGGACGAGTCGCCGTGCCCGGGGACGTAGGGGTCGCTCCCTCGCCGCATCATGCGTCCTCTCCTTCCCACGGGCCGATCGGGTTGCCGATCCAGCGTGTCCGCGAGGGTACGCCCTCGCCGCGCATGACCAGCGAGACGGGTCCGACGGTGGCGTGCCTGCCGACGCTGGCGGCCGGGAGGATCACGCTGTTGGGGCCTAGGGTTGCGCCGGCACCGAGGGTGACGGTGTCCATGCTGAGCACCCGGTCGTGGAAGAGGTGCGTCTGCACGACGCAGCCCGGGTTGACGGTCGCGCCGTCGCCGAGCTCGATGAGGTCGCTCTCGGGCAGCCAGTAGGTGTCGCACCAGACACCCTGCCCGACCTTGCTCCCCATGAGCCGCAGCCACGCGTTGAGCGCCGGTGTGCCGGCGGTGATCCGCGCGAACCACGGCGCCGCGAGCATCTCGGTGAAGGTGTCGGCGAGCTCGTTGCGCCAGACGAAGGAGGTCCACAGCTCGTGCTCGCCCGGGCGGTGCCGACCGACGAGCAGCCACTTGGCGGCGACCGTGGTGCCGGCCGCGACGTGGCTGCCGAGGATCATCACCGGTCCGGCGAGGAGCAGCGCGAGCCAGGGCGAGACCTCGAGCAGCCGCAGGAGCGCGGCGGCGACGAGCACGTCGAGCGCGATCGTGCACCAGAGCGGCACGACCCGGCCCAGCTCGACGAGCGAGCGCAGGACCTTCAGGCGCGTCGGCGGGTCGTAGGTCCGGCTGGAGTCCTGCTCCGCGGCGGTGCGGCGCAGCCTGCGCGGGGGCGAACCGAGCCAGGACTGGCCTGCCCTGGCGACCGAGCGACCGGGAGCCGCGGAGAGCACGGCGACGAGCGAGCGCTTGGGCACCCGCCGACCCGGCGCGAGCATGCCGGAGTTGCCGACGAAGGATCGCTTGCCGACCTTGACCCGTTCGACGCGGATCCAGCCCCCACCGAGCTCGTACGAGCCCACGAGGGTGTCGTCGGCGAGGAAGGCGTGGTCGTTCACCCGCACGAGCTTGGGGATCATCAGCACGGTCGAGGCCTCGACGCCGGTGCCGATCCGCGCGCCGAGGAGCCGCAGCCACACAGGCGTGAAGGCGCTGGAGTAGATCGGGAAGAGCCAGTCGCGGGCCTCGTCGAGGAGGCGGACCGTGCCCCAGATGGCCAGGCCCTGCCGGGAGCGGACGGGGTAGTGCCCGGGCTCGATCGCGGTCGCGAGCACGCGGGTGAGCACGACGACGAGCAGCGCGAGGACGACGAAGCCGACGACCACGGCGAGCGGCAGCCACGGCAGGGCGGCGACGAGCGCGTCACCGAGACCGGTGCTGTCGGAGACGGCCGGCCACACCAGCGCGGCCCCCGCGAGCACGCCCAGACCTGGCAGGGCGGAGACCAGCAGCGCGAGCACGCCGTAGCCGGCCAGCCACCCGCGCGGCGCGGGCGCCTCCTCGGACGACCAGGGCCCACGGGCCGCTGCCTGACGCTCCGCAGGCGACCCGGACCAGAACTCGCCCGCGGCGACCGCGCCGAGCACGTGGGAGCCGGGCGCGATCTCGGAGCCCTCGCCGACGACCGCGCCGGGCGAGAGGGTGCTGCGGGCACCGACGCGCGCGCGTGGGCCGATGCTGATGGGACCGACGTGGACGACGTCACCGTCGATCCAGTGGCCCTGCAGGTCGACCTCGGGCTCGATCGCCGCGCCCCGGCCCACGGTGAGCCACCCGGTCACCGGGGGCAGGCTGTGCAGGTCGACGCCCGTGCCGACGCGCGCCCCGAGCAGCCGGGCGTACCACCGGAAGAAGAGTGCGCCGGACAGGCCCGCGGCCGCGAGCTCGTCCTGGATGCGCGCGGCGAACCACAGCCGCAGGTGCACCGCCCCGCCGCGCGGGTGCGAGCCGGGCTCGACGCCGTGCAGCACCGCGCGGGCGAGCAGGGCGGCGAGGGTCATCCGCCCGGGAGCGGTGAGCAGGAGCAGGGTCGAGACGACGAGCAGCCACGGGGAGGTCGTCGGCAGCCAGTCGGGCCCGCCGAGCGCGGCCGCCACCGTCGAGCCGAGCGCCAGCCAGGCGAGCCAGCGCAGGCCGGCGAGCGCCCGCAGCGGGACCATCCCGACGAGCTGGGCGACCTGGGTCCCCGTGCGGATCGGCTGCACGCGACGGTCGGACCGCACCATCGTCGAGCTCGCCGACGCCTCGTCGAGCCACGCCGCGAGATCGCCGATCCTCGAGTGCTCGTAGACGTCGCCGACGGTGGTCTCGGGGTGCTTGTCGCGCAGCCGGCTCACGACCTGCGCCGCGGTGAGCGAGCCGCCGCCGAGGTCGAAGAAGTCGTCGGTCGGGCTGCTCGCCGGCGCCCCGATGACCTCGGCCCAGATCGCGGAGATCCACTGCGCGGTCGGGCTGAGCGAGGAGGTGGGGGGCTCCCCCTTCGTCCCGGAGGAAGGGAGGGGCCACGGCAGCGCGTCGCGGTCCACCTTGCCGGAGGTGCGGGTCGGCAGCTCCTCGACGACCGCGAGGCGCGGGACGAGGGCCGCGGGCATCCGCTCGCGCAGGAGTTCGCGGGCCAGGGCGGCGTCGTAGTCGTCGGCGACGGTGAGGTACCCGACGAGGAGCTTGTTGCCGGCCCGGGTGGAGCGGACCGCTGCGGCCGCGGAGACGACCCCCGGGACGCGCAGCAGCTGCTCGTCGATCTCGCCGAGCTCGATGCGGCGACCCCCGAGCTTGATCTGGTCGTCGGCCCGGCCGGCGAAGACGAGGCCGAGCGGGTCGTTGCGCACGACGTCGCCGGAGCGGTAGGCGCGCTCCCAGCCGAGGGTCGGCATGGGGGCGTACTTCTCGGCGTCCTTGGCGGGGTCGAGGTAGCGGGCCAGGCCGACGCCGCCGATGATCAGCTCGCCGGACCCGCCCTCGGGGACCGGCACGCCGTCCTGGTCGACGACCGCGAGGTCCCAGCCGGCCAGCGGCAGGCCGATGCGCACGGGGGCGCTGCCGTCGAGCATCGCGCCGCACGCGACGACGGTGGCCTCGGTGGGGCCGTAGGTGTTCCACACCTCGCGGCCCGGCGCCTGGAGCCGGGCGGCGAGCTCCGGCGGGCAGGCCTCGCCGCCCATGATGAGCAGCCGCACCCGCGTGAGCGAGCTCGGCGGCCACAGCGCGACGAGCGTCGGGACGGTCGAGACGATGGTGATCTCGTTGGCGACGAGCCACGGCCCGACGTCGACGCCGGAGCGCACGAGCGAGCGCGGGGCCGGCACGAGGCAGGCGCCGTACGCCCACGCGAGCCACATCTCCTCGCAGCTCGCGTCGAAGGCGACCGACAGCCCGGCCATGACCCGGTCCCCCGGCGCGATCGGGTCCTCCCGCAGGAACATCTGCGCCTCGGCGTCGACGAAGGCGGCCGCGTTGCGGTGGGTGACGGCGACCCCCTTCGGCTTGCCGGTGGAGCCGGACGTGAAGATCACCCAGGCGTCGTCACCGGTCGTCGGCGGCGTCGGCTCGATCGGCGGGCGGCCTTGTCCCACAGCGGTGGTCGTGACGACGAGGTCGTTGCCGACGATCGCCACGGTCGCCGACTCCTCGAAGACCACCCGCGCCCGCTCGTCGGGGTCGTCGGCGTCGACCGGGACGTAGGCGGCGCCAGCGAGGATGATCCCGATGATCGCGACGTAGAGGTCGGTCGACCCCGAGCGGATCCGCACGCCGACCTTGTCCCCTGGCCCGATGCCGAGCTCCGCGAGCTGCTCGGCGAGCGCGGACGCGGCCTCCGCGAGCTCGGCGTAGGTGAGCATCTCCTGCCCGCTGTCGACGGCCGGCGCGTCCGGGTGCGCGGCCACGACACCCGTGAAGATGTCGACGAGGGTGCGCGGCGCCGGCGCGCGGTCACCCGCGAGGAGCGACGGGAGGAGGGGCGAAGGGGAGGTCACCGGCGCATGATCCCGCACCGAGGTGAACACCCGGCGGGGCAGCAGGTAGCCGCCCGACGGAATAGCCTGTCGACGCCACCAGTTGATTGATTCGACAACAACCCTCTTCCCGGAAGGCCACGATGACCACGCCCATCACCCAGATCGAGCTCGGGCTCGACACCTTCGGCGACATCCCCGAGGACGGCCGCGGCAACCTCGTCTCCGAGGCGGAGGCGATCCGCCGGGTC
The DNA here is from genome assembly GCF_039631275.1 of Janibacter sp. LM. NCBI lineage: Bacteria > Bacillati > Actinomycetota > Actinomycetes > Micrococcales > Intrasporangiaceae > Janibacter > Janibacter sp. LM. The sequence goes on along the minus strand of NZ_JBDIVG010000029.1, from coordinate 6,863 downwards.
GTCGAGGAGGGCGTCCTCGCCGACCAGGTGGGGGTGGACGTCATCGCGCTCGGTGAGCACCACCGCTCCGACTACGCGATCTCCTCCCCCGAGACCGTCCTCGCCGGGCTCGCGACGCGCACCGAGCGCATCAAGCTCGCGTCCGGCGTCACCGTCCTCTCCTCCGACGACCCGGTGCGCGTCTTCCAGCGCTTCTCCACCGTCGACGCGATGTCGGGCGGTCGCGCGCAGGTCATCCTGGGACGTGGCTCCTTCACCGAGTCCTTCCCGCTCTTCGGCTACGACCTCGCCGACTACGACACCCTCTTCGAGGAGAAGATCGAGCTCTTCGCCGAGGTGCTCAAGGAGCAGCCCGTGACGTGGCAGGGGACGACGCGAGCACCCTTGCAGGGCGCCGAGATTCACCCCCGGACCGAGTCCGGCCACCTCGACACCTGGGTGGGGGTCGGCGGCTCGCCGCAGTCGGTCATCCGCGCCGCCCGCTACGACTTCCCGCTCATGCTGGCGATCATCGGCGGTGCTCCCGGGCGCTTCGCGCCCTACGTCGACCTCTACCGCAGGGCGGCCGCGCAGCTCGGCACGACGGCCCACCCGGTCGGGATGCACTCGCACGGCTTCGTCGCCGACTCCGACCAGGAGGCCGCGGACATCGTCTGGCCGCACTACAAGCGCAACCGCGACCGGCTCGGGGCGGAGCGCGGGTGGCCGCCGGTGACCCGCGAGTCCTTCGAGGACGAGATCGCCCACGGCTCGCTGTACATCGGCTCCCCCGAGACGGTCGCCCAGCGCATCGCCGGCGCCATGCGCGCGATCGACGCGCGCCGCTTCGACATGGTCTACACGAGCGGGAGCACGCCGGTCGACGCCCGCCTGCGGGCCGTCGAGCTCTACGGCCGCGAGGTCGCGCCGCGGGTGCGGGAGCTGCTCGCGGGCACGACGGACGAAGGGGGCGACGCATGAGCACCGTCGGCATCCTCGGCGCCGGGAAGCTCGGTACCGTCCTCGCCCGGCTCGCGGTCGCCGCCGGCCACGAGGTGCTCGTCGCCGGCTCCGGCGACCCCGAGCGGATCGCGCTCACCGTCGAGGTCCTGGCACCCGGTGCCGTGGCGACGACGGCGCAGGAGGTGGCCACCCGAGCAGATGTCGTGGTCCTCGCCCTTCCCCTCGGCAAGTACGCGGGCATCCCGGCCGGCGCGCTCGCCGGGAAGCTCGTCGTCGACGCGATGAACTACTGGTGGGAGGTCGACGGCATCCGCGACGACCTGACCGACCCGCGCACGACGACCAGCGAGATCGTCGCGGCCCACCTGCCGGGCTCGCGCGTCGTCAAGGGGCTCAACCACATGGGCTACCACGACCTCGAGGACGGGGCCCGGCCCGCCGGCGCGGCGGGTCGCCGCGCGATCGCGATCGCCGGGGACTCCCCGCAGGACGTGGCCGCGGTGGCGGAGCTCGTCGACGGCCTGGGCTTCGACCCGGTGGCCATCGGGTCGCTCGCCGACGGTCGCCGCCTCGAGCCGGGCGCCCCCGCCTTCGGGGCGAACGTCGAGGCGGACGCGCTGCGGGAGCTGGTCGGGGTCTCCACCCGCGGGTGAGCGCCGGGCGACCGCTCGGCGCAAAATACTTGACGCAACAAGTAACCCGGAGTACGTTGATCTCATCCAATAGTTGACTCAACAACTTTTTAGGGAGTCACCATGACCAGCATCTCCATCCTCGGCACGGGCAACATGGGCAGCGCGATCCAGGCGGTCGCCGAGCGCGGCGGTCACCCGGTCCAGCTCCTCGGGACCGAGGACCAGGGCACGACGGTGACCGGCGACATCGTCGTCCTCGCGGTCCCCCACACGGCCATCGACGGGATCATCGCCACCCGCGCCGACCAGCTCGCCGGCAAGGTCGTCGTCGACCTGACCAACCCCGTCGACTTCGACACCTTCGACGACCTGGTCGTCCCGGCCGACAGCTCGATGGCCGCCAAGATCGCCACGGCGCTGCCGTCCTCGCAGGTCGTCAAGGCCTTCAACACCAACTTCGCCAGCACCCTCGCCGAGGGCACCGTCGGCCCGCTCACGACCACCGCCCTGGTCGCCGGTGACGACGAGGCCGCCAAGCAGACCGTCACCGAGGTCCTCACCTCGGGCGGCCTCAAGGTCATCGACGCCGGCGCCCTCAAGCGCGCCCGCGAGCTCGAGGCCCTCGGCTTCCTGCAGATCACCCTCGCTGCCCGCGAGAAGTTCGCCTGGACCGAGGGCTTCGGCATCGTCTCCTGACGCCCCCTTCGCTCCCCTCCCACGGAAGGAACCACCTGTGCCCATCCCAGCCGTCCGCCTCAACCACGCCGTGCTCTTCGTCGCCGACGTCGAGCGCAGCATCGCCTTCTACCAGGCCGCCTTCGGCGCGGAGACCATCGCGTACGAGCCGCGGATGCGCGCCGCCTTCCTGCGCATGCCGCGCTCGACCAACCACCACGACCTCGGCCTCTTCGGGGTCGGCGCCCAGCCGCCCCGCCCGCGCGGCTCGATCGGGCTGTACCACCTCGCGTGGCAGGTCGACACGATCGAGGACCTCGACGAGGCGCGCACCACCCTCGCCGGGCTCGGCGCGTACGCCGGCGAGTCCAGCCACGGCGCGACCAAGAGCATCTACGCCCACGACCCCGACGGCAACGAGTTCGAGGTCATGTGGATGCTGCCGCGCAGCGAGTGGGGCGCGTACGACAACGCCGCCCCGGTCGAGGCGCTGGACCTGCCCGGCGAGATCGATCGGTGGGCCGGCGTGGCCACCGCCGGTGAGCTCGTCCCGCGCGAGGTGGACGCATGAGCGCGGCCTTCGCCCCGGCGGTCGTCGCCCACCACGGCGAGGACGACCCGACCCAGCCGCTCGTCGTGCTGCTGCACGGTCGTGGCTCCGACGAGCGCGAGATCCTCACCCTGGCACCCCACCTCCCGAGCGGGCTCTCCTACGCCGCCGTGCGGGCGCCGATCGCCGAAGGGGGTGGCTTCGCCTGGTTCGCCAACCGCGGCATCGGCCGACCCGTCGCCGAGTCGCTCGACGCGACGATGGCGTGGTTCCGCGAGTGGCTCGACGAGGCGGCCCCGACCGGGCGGCCCGTCGTGGTCATCGGCTTCAGCGGCGGCGGGGCCTTCGCCGGCGGGCTCGTCCTCGACGAACCGCAGCGCTACGCGGGCGCCGGGATCCTCCACGCGACGCTGCCCTTCGACGCGGGCGTGCCCGTGACGCCGCAGCGCCTCGCCGGCCTGCCGGTGGTCGTCACCCAGGGCGACGCCGACCACGTCATCCCGCGCGAGCTGCTCGACCGCACGTGGAGCTACCTGCACGACGAGTCGGGCGCCACCGTGACCGGCCACCGCGACCCGGGCGGGCACGGCATCTCGCAGGCGAGCCTCACCGCCGTCGGCAGCTGGCTGGAGAAGCTCGCGGGCTGAGCCGAACCGTCACCGACCTCGACCGGCGAGCTCTTCGGCCAGCTCCGTCAGCGACCCGACCCGGAAGTCGGGAGCCCGGAAGCAGTCGGGGTAGGGACCTCCGGTTCGGTTGACCCACGCCGTAGCCAGACCCGCACGTGCTGCGCCGTCGATGTCCCACGGATGGACGGCGACGAGCACGGCATCCATCGGGTCGACTCCGCTTCGCCCGAGCGCGTACGCATAGGCGGCCGCTGCCGGCTTCCAGAGGGAGGCGTCCTCGACCGAGAGGAGGGCCTCGAAGTGATCGCGGATGCCGGCGCGGGCGAGCAGCTGGTCAGCCACTGACGCAGCCCCGTTGCTCATGGTGACCAGCGGGATCCCCACGGCGCGCAGGGCCCGGACCCCGTCCGGGACATCGGCATGCACCGGCAGCCCGGAGAAGCCCTCCATCACGTGCTGGATCGCGGCGTCGGCATCGCGGTCCAACCGCTGACCGTGGAGGACGACGCGCAGAGCGGCGGCCGCGATGGTGGCGAAGGACTCGTTCACGCCGACCGCCGTCAGGGCGAACCCGTCGCGGAGGACTCCCGCGAACCATGTCTTCGCCAGGTGGGCCGGCGCTCCGACATCCTCGAATCGCTGACCCATCGGCGACATGTCCGAGAGCGTCTCGTTGACGTCGAAGATCAGTAGGCGAGGCCGCCTGGGTCCGTCGGGACTCACCGGACGGTCCGCGCTGGGGAGCTCACTGGTCATACCCCACCGTAATCACTCCGCGCGAGCAACGCGGGCCATCCCGGCTCTGCTGGCCGGTCACGATCGTCTCCCGGCCCCCGTTGGTCGTCAGGGGGTCCCCGAGGCGTCGTCTGGCATTCAGGGAGGAGCCACCGGCGCTGCCTAGGTTCCGTCATGGCCTGTTCCCCCCTGGAGGTTCTCTGACATGACGCTGTCCCGCCGTTCGCTTCTCGTCGCCGGCGCCGCCGCCGGCTCCGCAGTCCTGGCCCCGTCGGTGGCCGCGGCCGACCCTCGGGTCGGATCAAACCCCTTCGCCTGCGGTGTCGCGTCCGGCGACCCGTGGCCCACGAGCGTCGTGCTCTGGACGCGACTCGCGCCCGAACCCACAGCCCTGGACGGTCTCGGCGGGCTGCGTGATCCGCGCCAGCTGATCCCGGTGGAGTGGCAGGTGTCGTCCGACCCGTCCTTCGCCGCGCGGGCAATCGTGCGTCGCGGTGTCGAACTGGCGACCCCCGAGTGGGGCCACTCCGTGCACGCCGAGGTCGACGGCCTCGAGCCCGGCCGCGAGTACTGGTACCGCTTCCGCGTCGGCACCGAGATCAGCCAGGTGGGGCGGACCAAGACGGCCCCCGCCCCCGGGGCCGACATCCAGTCGTTCACCTCGGTCCTGGCGACCTGCCAGAGCTACCCCGCCGGCTACTTCACGGCGCTGGGCCACATCGCCGACGAGGACGTCGACCTGGTCATGCACGTGGGGGACTACATCTACGAAGGCGCGGGGGCCGGCTCCATCGGTCGCGCGCATGCTCCCAGCAAGGAGATCTGGGACCTGGCCGACTACCGCGTGCGCTTCGGCCAGTACAACGCCGACCCCGACCTGATCGCCGCCCGCGGGTCGGCGCCCTTCTTCTGCGTCTTCGACGACCACGAGGTCGAGAACAACTGGGCGGCGGACAGGTCCCAGATCGACAGCGAACCCGACCAGGATCGTGACGTGTGGCTGGCGCGCCGTGCCCGGGCGCTCCAGGCCTGGTACGAGAACCTCCCCCTGCGCAAGGCCCAGCGTCCGGTCGGCAACGACATCCAGGCCTACCGGCGCCTCCGGTTCGGGCGCCTCGCCGACGTGCACATGGTCGACACCCGCCAGTACCGCTCCTTCCAGAACCCCGGGGCGACCAATGCCACCGATCGATGGACCCCGGACCGCACGATGCTGGGCGACACCCAGGAGAAGTGGCTGCTCGACGGCCTGGCCGACCGGTCGGTGCGCTGGCGCGTCATGGCCGACCCGGTCCAGATGGCCCAGCAGGACGCAGCCGTCGGCCCCGCGGTGGACGTCCCCAACGACCCGTGGGACGGGTACGCGTGGTACCGGACCCAGCTGCTCAGCCGGATCCACGACCTGGGTGTGCGCAACTTCGTGCACATGGCCGGCAACGGGCACTGGAACATGGCCTCCGACCTGCTGGTCAACTTCGACGAGCCCGGCTCTGCGGTCGTCGGGGCCGACTTCATGGCCACCTCGATCACCTCCGGTGGCGACGGCTCGGACCAGAACGCGCAGGCCAGGGACCGCATGGCGGCCAGCCCCTGGCTGAAGGTGGGCAACACCCGCCGTGGCTACCACAAGACGATCTACACGACGTCGGAGCTGCGCCAGGAGATCAAGGTGCTGCCCTACGTCACCCGCCCGGACGCCCCGGTCTTCACCCGCGCCACCGCGGTCGTGCGGGACGGCATCCCCGGCATCTCCGAGGTCGTCGAGGGCACCGTCGTCTGACGACCCGCGTCGACCACGAAAAAGTCCTGAGGCCCGGCACCGTGTGAACGGTGCCGGGCCTCAGGACCTGTGGTAGCGGGGGCAGGATTTGAACCTGCGACCTCTGGACGTGATCGGAGGCCTGTCCCGGACTACTGCAACTCTCGGGTCCCCATGGAAAACCTCGGGTTGTTGAGGAAGTTCCCATCGGACGCCTCCAACTGTATCGGAACGTCTCGGGACGCTTGCCCGTCGTTTCTGATGACCTTTCGATGACGTGTCGAATCCGAGTTCCGACGAGGCCGAGTCCCGCCGGCCCGGTCCGACGGTCTCGACCGGGGACGGACGCTCGGAGACACGGCGTGCGGAATCAGCGTCACACCGTCGCTATCGGAGGAGGCCACGGACTTGAGGGCAATGCAATGCGCCGTAAGACGAACCAGTCCCGGTCATGATCGCGGACAGGTCTAACGGGACGCGGGCCACAACGGCTCGGTGATGCTCCTCCATGATCCCACAGGAGGTTCGTCCTGTGGGACGAGTTTGCGACTCACCGACGTGGCCGGGGCACTGACGACCCGGTCGCCGAGCAGTCACGCCTACATAGCCGAAGTAGGTGGAGTCAACGAGTCGCGACCACCCACGAGCGGAATCCACGGGGACTGTCTGGAGGTCCGGGCGAGACACTCACTTCCGAGAGCGACACTTCCCCCTGTCGGGCTGGGACACTCGCGGGTTCCAGTCGGGACAGCTGTGGTTCGGTGCCTAACCCCCCAGGGCCTGTGGCGGCAGGCCCGGGCGCTCAATCGAGCGCTCTACCAACGACGGTGTTCCTCACCGAGGACCACTCCGCCCGGATCCAGGCCAACAAGGGTGGCCGCCTACATGCAACCGGGACTGCTGCACGATCAGGTGACATCTGATCTGTGGTGCCCAAG
>NZ_JBDIVG010000028.1:0-4118 GCF_039631275.1 Janibacter sp. LM | reverse complement strand
CCGCTACGACGCGGACCTCTCCTTCACCACGAACCACGGAGAGCCCCCAACGGTCACCGCCGGCAGGTAGCGGCGCAGCGGCATCCGCGTGACGCCCGCCGTCGCGTTGACCGCCGTCTGGATCCCGATCGTCAGGAAGCACAGCACGACCGCGACCGGGCCCCACCGGTTGACGAGGTCCTGCGCCCTCGTGACGCTCCGGGACGGCGGTGACGCTGATCCGCGCCAGCGCCGCGTGCCCGCCGCCGCGCCACGCCCGATCCAGTAGGTCGCGTTGGCCCGCAGCATCACGATGACGAAGAGCCCCCCGAAGGTGGGCAGGAAGTGCGACCAGGTCACGAGGCTCCTTGGTGAGGGTCACCTGAGTCTATCGACGCCCATGACGAAGGGGGGCGCCCCACCACCGGTGGGCCGCCCCCCTTCGGCATCGACTCAGAGGTTGCCGCGCTTGTCCTGCTCGCGCTCGATCGACTCGAAGAGCGCCTTGAAGTTGCCCTTGCCGAACCCGAGCGACCCGTGCCGCTCGATGATCTCGAAGAAGACCGTAGGGCGGTCCCCGAGGGGCTTGGTGAAGATCTGCAGGAGGTAGCCGTCCTCGTCACGGTCGACGAGGATCCCGCGCGCCTTGAGCTCCTCGATCGGCACGCGGACCTCGCCGATGCGGGCGCGCATCTCCGGGTCGTCGTAGTACGCGTCCGGGGTGTCCAGGAACTCGACGCCCTCCGTGCGCAGCTCGTCGACGGTCCGCAGGATGTCGTTCGTCGCCAGGGCGAGGTGCTGCGCGCCGGGACCGCGGTAGAAGTCGAGGTACTCGTCGATCTGGCTGCGCTTCTTGGCGATGGCCGGCTCGTTGAGGGGGAACTTCACCCGGTGGTTGCCGTTGGCCACGACCTTGGACATGAGCGCCGAGTACTCGGTCGCGATGTCGTCACCGATGAACTCCGCCATGTTCACGAAACCCATGACCCGGTTGTAGAAGCCGACCCACTCGTCCATCTTGCCCAGCTCCACGTTGCCGACGATGTGGTCGAGCGCTTGGAAGAGCCGCTTGGGCGCACCGTCGCGCTTGACGAAGGTGGACTCCTTGGCGACGTACCCCGGCAGGTAGACGCCGGCGTAGGTCCGGCCGTCGACGGTCCGCTGCACGAGGGAGTGGATCGTCTCGCCGTAGGTCGCGATCTCGGCGATGCGCACGGTGCCGTGCTCGTCCGAGACGTACTCCGGCTCGCGGACCACCCTGGCCCCGGCGGCCTTGGCCTGCGCGACGCACTTGTCGACGTCGGGGACCTCGAGCGAGATGTCGACGACCCCGTCGCCGTGGGCGGTGTGGTGCGCGATGAGGGGGCTGTCCGGGCTGACGGCGCCCTTGACGACGAAGCGGATCGAGCCGGACCTCAGGACGAAGGCCTTGTGGTCCCGGTTGCCGTGCTCCGGCCCCGAGTAGCCGACCAGCTCCATGCCCCACGCGGACTGGTAGTAGTGCGCGGTCTGCGTCGCGTTGCCGACGACGAAGACGATCGCGTCCCATCCCGTCACCGGGAAGGGGTCGGTGCTCTCGTCGTACTCGACGAGCCCGACGAGCTGCTTGAGCTGGGCGAGGTCGAGCTGGGCCTCGCGCTCCTGCCTGGTGAGTTCAACAACGGTGTCGGACATGCGCCCAGCGTGGCGGGGGCTCACGGGCGTGGGCAAGAGGACCAACGGCCCCTGCACACCGTGCACAATCTGTTGCCGGGCCACCGGGTCGAGGGCGACAATGTGCCCATGACGACGCCCCGGTCCCGACGCCCGGTCATCGACGACCTCGACGCCCGCCTCATCGCGCTCTTCTCAGAGCGTCCGTCGATCGGTGTCCTCGGCGCCTCCCGGGAGCTCGGCGTGGCCCGGGGGACGGTGCAGGCGCGCCTCGACCGGCTCCAGACGAAGGGGGTCATCCGCAGCTTCGCGCCGACGGTCGACCCGGCGGCGCTCGGGTACCCGGTCACGGCGCTGTGCACCCTCGAGATCCGTCAGCGCCTCGGCCACCAGGCCGTCGTCGACCACCTGACCGCGATCCCCGAGGTGCTCGAGATCCACAGCACGACCGGCGTCGGCGACCTCATCATCCGCATCGTCGCCACCGACAACGCCGACCTCGGCCGGGTCATCGACGACATCATCGACGACGTCCACGTCGTGCGCGCGAGCACCTCGATCTGCCTGGTGACCCACCTGGAGATGCGTACCGACGCGCTCGTGCAGGCCGCCGCCGGGCCGCGCACCCCCTGAGGCCGCAGGGTCAGAAGGAGAGCAGGCTCAGCAGGACGCCGCCGACCATGAGGACGGCTGGAGCGACGAGCGGCACGGTCGGCGTCAGGTCGACGCTGGCCCCGGGTGGCGAGCGGCGCACCTGTCGGATCATGACCACCCACGCCAGGACCCACCCGACACCCGTGATGACCGCACCCGCCAGCATCGGCCAGATCACCCGGGGCCCCATGACGGCCATCGCCCCGAACATCAGGGGGCCGAGCCAGAAGATGCACATGCCGATGACGAAGGCGAACCCCCTGTGGTCATCGGACCAGGCACTGCGCCCGACGTCTTTGATCCTCATCAGGTCACGCAGACAGTGCGTTGTTGGTCAGAGGGCCACCCGGATGGACCGGGAGCGAGTTGTCCATCACTTCCGCCCGACGAACCAGCGCCGGATCCGCTCGATCCGCTCGGTGACCTGCTCGCTCGTGGCCTGCGCGAGCTCCGGGCCCCCGCACGCGCGGCGCAGGTCCATGTGGATGTTGGCGTGCGGGGAGCCGGTCTTCGTCGCGTACGCCGCGACGAGCTTGTTGAGCTCCTTGCGCTGGGCGGCCAGTGCCCGGTGGGCGGCCATGGGCGCGTCGTCGTCCTGACGGGTGCGGCCGGTCCGCCTGGACTGCTTCGTCTGCCGCTCGCTGAGCAGGGCGTGCACCTGGTCGGGCTCGAGCAGCCCCGGCAGGCCGAGGTAGTCCTGCTCGTCCTCCGAGCCGACCTCGGCGTGCAGCCCGAACTGCTGCTTGTCGTAGAGCACGTGGTCGAAGTGGGCGTCGGACTCGAGCGCCTCGAAGGACCCGAGCAGGTCATCACTCGTCCCCTCCTCGCGGTTGGCCGCCGCGAGCATGCCCTCCTCCTCGGACCACAGGGGCGCCTCGTCCTCGCTGGCGTCGGGCCGGTCGAGGGCGTGGTCGCGCTGCTCCTCCAGGGCACCGGCGTGGGCGAGGACCACCGGCACGCTGGGCAGGAAGACGCACGCGGTCTCGCCGCGGCCGCGGGCGCGCACGAAGCGTCCGACGGCCTGCGCGAAGAACAGCGGGGTCGACGTCGACGTCGCGTAGACGCCGACGCAGAGTCGGGGCACGTCCACCCCTTCGCTCACCATGCGCACGGCGACGAGCCAGCGCGAGGTGCTCGCGGAGAAGTCCTCGATCCGCTGCGATGCACCGTTGTCGTCGGACAGGACGACCGTCGGCTTCTCCCCCGTCAGCTCGGTGAGGATGCGCGCGTAGGCGCGGGCCTGCGTCTGGTTGGTGGCGATGACCATGGCCCCCGCGTCCGGCACCCCGCGACGGACCTCGGTGAGTCGCTTGTCCGCGGCCGCGAGGACCGAGGGGATCCACTCCCCCTTCGGGTCGAGTGCGGTGCGCCAGGCCTGGGCGACGAGGTCCTTGGTCATCGGCTCGCCGAGCCGCGCGGCCACCTCGTCACCGGCGCGGGTGCGCCAGCGCATCGCGCCGCCGTAGGCCATGAAGAGCACCGGCCGCACGACCCCGTCGCGCAGCGCCTCGGCGTACCCGTAGGTGTAGTCGCTGCTCGAGCGCAGGATCCCGTCGTCGCCGTACTCGTACCCGACGAAGGGGATGGGGTTGGTGTCGGAGCGGAAGGGCGTGCCCGTGAGGGAGAGTCGACGGGTCGCCGGCTCGAAGGCCTGGCGGATGCCGTCGCCCCAGGACTTGTTGTCCCCGCCGTGGTGGATCTCGTCGAGGATGACGAGGGTGCGCTCGGCCCGGGTGCGCTGCTCGTGGACCGAGGGGCGCGAGGCCACCTGCGCGTAGGTGACCGCCACCCCGTCGTAGTCGCTCGAGGTGACGGCCATGGTGTTGGAGAAC